>JANOUH010000384.1:0-9539 GCA_031416795.1 Cytophagales bacterium
CCTACGGTATCAGTAAGCACAAAGAAAGAAGGCAACAAAGTGTTGATCTCAGTAAAAGACAACGGCAACGGCATCCCTCAAAAAATACTGGATAAAATTTTTCAGCCCTTCTTCACAACCAAACCAACTGGGCAGGGAACCGGACTTGGCTTATCGCTGAGTTATGATATTGTGAAAGCGCATGGTGGGGTGTTGAAGGTGGAAACGAAGGAGGGTGAAGGCAGTGAGTTTATTATTCAAATACCAGACAGATAGCATAAAACATTTTGTAACTTTATGTCAAAAGAAATTTTATGCAAGCGATAGAAACCACCGCAAGCTTTAATGAAAAGGGTGAGCTTACCATTGATAAGCTCCCGTTAATCAAAAACCAAAAAGTTAAGCTGTTAATATTGCTCGAAGAGAATGAGCAAAATGAATGGTACCACTTTTCTGGCAAGTCTTTGTCCTCGGCTTATGGTGAAGATGAACCCCTCTATTCCTTGGTTATGCTTAACGAACCGAATCCCGCCTATAAGCCATGACAGAAGGCGATATACTGCTTGCCAATTTACCTCAGGCAGATGGCAATGTTAAACTCAGACCGGTCTTATTATTAAAACAGCTACCCGGACACAATGATAGTTTAGTCTGCGGCATTTCCACTCAACTTCATCAGCTGGTCAAAGATTTTGATGAATTGCTGGATGAGAATAGTCATCATTTTATTCAAACAGGCCTTCGCCAATCTTCGATAATACGGTTAGGCTTTTTGGCTGTAATGCCGAACCATAAAATTCCTGGGAAAATCGGTAAGATTGAATCTTCAATACACAGAAACTTACTGGAACGATTGGCAAAATATCTTCTTAAGTAAAGCTTTGATTTCAGTGAAAGACAATGGCAACGGCATTCCTCAAAAAATACTCGATAAAATCTTTCAGCCGTTCTTCACCACCAAGCCCACCGGACAAGGAACGGGCCTGGGGTTGAGCATGAGTTATGATATCGTGAAAGCCCATGGAGGTGAGTTGAAGGTGGAAACCAAGGAAGGTATGGGAAGTGAGTTTATTATGATTTTTCTCTTATCTTGAACGACTAATTTCTTTATATGAACAATCAGAGTACGAGTAGTTTTAGCCTTATTTTTTTTCAAACCGGATTAATTCTGATCTATGAAAATGAGGTCTATTAACGCGATGCAACTGTTTCATTGCCTATTGATTTTAATTCTGATTTCCTCGTGCACCAACAGTACGAAGCCTGTTCCCTTTCCTGCAGACAATAGTGAATTTGCAACCCCGGTCACCACAGCCTTGCAACTTAGCGAGCCCAGGAAAATCGAATGGAAGGTAAGCAACACAGAGTCTGCCAAACCAGCCGTAGTCAAAAAGGTTAATTTTGATAAACTCCCCTCAAAACCATTTTATCCCGATGGCTTTCTTCCTCTAGGCGCACCTGCCAAGGAGGTCAAATTTGATTTCAATCAGTTACCGGATACACTAATCGATTTCAAAAACATCGAAGCTAAACCGCTCAGGTTTAAAACTTCGCTGATTGAGCCCCCAACGATAGTGAAGAGTGGTTTGCCAAAATTGAGAAGGAATGCTGCTACAGGAATTTTTGAGTTTGGCGAAGATCAGGGCTTTCCCGGATATATCGTTACATCCATGATGCAGGATAGCCATGGCATGATCTGGATCGCCACTGATAAAGGACTCTGTCGATTCAACGGTGAATATCTTGAAATTTATTCTTTTATCGAGGCGACCTTTACAGGAAGCATCGCAGAAGTATCTGCCATGATTGAAGATAAAAAAGGTAGAATCTGGATTTATACAACTATCGGAATGTATGTTTTTGATCATGCCACAGGAGTAGTAGATAAATTTGTAGGATCAGGAAATGTCCGAACTAATGACTGTGATATGCTTATGGACAGCAATGGTTTACTATGGGTTGGTACCATACGTGATGGTATATTTATCATCGATCCTGAAAAAGAGACAGCTCGGCAGGTAACTCAACTTAAAAAGGAAGATAAAGGAAATGCTAAACAACTTGTAGAGGATGGCGGGGGCAATATTTGGGTGGGCGCTGAATCGGGGCTAAGTATAGTAGATTATGAAACAGGCCTGGTCCGGTTTTTAGATAATAAGAACGGACTCCCTTCCAACCAGGTGACTGGCTTGTTTAAGGATAGTAAAAATCAGATCTGGATAAGCACATTAGGAAGCGGTATATCAATCGTTCAATTAACCAAAGGAAGTATTCTAAAGATGGGTACTGAAACAGGCATTAAACACGATGTCAATAATTTTATTCAAGACGATGATCAAAAAATATGGATGGCCACTGCTGCAGGTGTATATATTTTTGATCACTCCAACCACACCATCAAATTTCTGAATGTATCAAAAGGATTGAGCGATGATTTTGTCATCAATCTGATGAACGACAAAGAAGGTCAGGTGTGGATTGCCACCAACCGGGGTCTTAACTTGATTGATACAAAAGGCATCATGCCCAATTTTCTCACCGCTGCTGATGGATTGAGCGGGCCTGACGTCTGGAATTTTTTGGAAGACAGGCAACAACGACTTTGGATTGGTTCGCGCCAGGGAATAGATATTTTTTATCCGGATAAGAACATCATCAAACAAGTTGATCATGAACTTCAATTGACCAAAGGCGCCCAGATTTCTTACCGCTTTCATAACTTAAAAAACGGGAAATATCTGATTGTATCACCGGGGCTAGGATTTGCAATTTTTGATTCCGAAAAAGAAACCATTACTACGATTACCAAAGAGCAGGGATTAAAGAACACGTTCCCGGGTTCCAGCATAGTAGATAATCAAGGTCGTATCTGGACAGGTACCTTCGGTAAGCAAGGAATAGAAATCATTGATTTGGAAAAGGGAACTTTTACCCTGCTTACAAATGAGAATGGATTAGTAGGAGATATTGTATGGGAGATTAATCAGGATAATCGTGGTATGATCTGGGCAGCCACCGACAAAGGAATAAATCTTATCAATCCGGTTGATAACACCATTTCCTATTTGATGGAGAATGGAAAAATAAGCGAAAGAAATGGTGGTGCAATCTTGAATGACGATGCAGGACGGGTCTGGCACGGTACCCGATCTGGAATTTTAATAGTCGATCAGGAAAAAGGACTTCTTACTACGATTGCTACGGAAAATGGACTTATTAATCCTGCTGTCTATACCTTATATGAACATCAGGAAAGGATTTATGCCGGCACAGGAAATGGATTAACTGTTTTCATTCCAAAACCTAAGGGCAACTCATCACCTGATAACGAGTGGAACTACGATTTAAAGTCCTATGGGAAGGAGCAAGGATTTATCTTCACCGATTTCAATTCAGGTTCAGCTACATCTTTTTTAAATAAATTATGGTTCGGCATTGAGACGCAGGCATTGACCGTCATCAACATTCCAACAGAAGACAGTACTCACAATGCCACCCGCATATCAGGCATTAGCATTTCTGACAAACGTCATAACTTTAATACGAATCAATCCATCATAAAAAAGTACCCTGCACTGGATACTTTATATAGTGCGCAAAAGGATACTTTTTTTACAAAAAGTAATCTTCCAAAAGATAAAGGATGGTTGCAGGAAAATAATATCCGATGGGATAGCCTGAGCGGGTATTTTAACTTGCCGGTGAATCTTAAAATACCCTATGAACAAAATTATTTAAGTTTTCAGTTTACGAGTGCTCATTCGGCAAACCGCGATAAGGTAAGATATCGATATATACTGGAGGGATATGATGATGTATGGAGTGGAATTTCCGATAAACCATTCACTGAAAACTATCGCGATCTTCCGGCCGGACGTTATACGTTTAAAGTAAGCAGTTGTGGATTTAATGCAGACTGGAGTCAACCTGCTCAATTTAGTTTTACCATATTGCCACACTGGACCAATACCTGGTGGGTCTGGCTTTTGTATTTAGGAGGTTTTGTATTGGTGGTAGGAAGTATCGTGCAGTACCGATCTAAAATGCTGAAGAGAGAAAATCTGATCCTTGAGGAAAAGGTGAAACATCGTACGGTGCAGCTAAACAAGTCCATTGAAAATCTAAAATCAACACAATCTCAACTCATCCAATCTGAAAAAATGGCCAGCCTGGGCGAGCTCACCGCAGGCATTGCGCACGAAATTCAAAACCCATTAAACTTCGTCAATAACTTCTCAGAAGTGAATTCTGAACTGATTGCCGAAATGAAAGAAGAACTATCAAAAGGTAATTTTGATGAGGCAAAAAATATTGCTAATGATATCGATGAGAATGAAAAGAAAATAATCTTCCACGGCAAGCGTGCCGATGGCATCGTAAAAGGGATGCTGCAACACAGCCGTAGCAGCAGTGGAGTGAAAGAACCTACGGATATTAATGTATTGGCGGATGAATATCTGCGATTAGCGTATCATGGCTTGCGAGCTAAAGACAAATCATTTAATTCAGCCATGAAAACTGATTTTGATGAAAGCATCGGCAACATCAATGTGGTGCCTCAAGATATGGGACGGGTGATTCTCAATTTAATCACGAATGCATTTTATGCAGTTACCGAGAGAAAGAAACGGGGAGAAGAAGGGTTTGAACCAACGGTTAAAGTGAGTACTAAAAAGATAAATGATAGAATTGAAATCAGGGTGGAGGATAACGGCAACGGAATTCCTCAACGCGTACTCGATAAAATCTTTCAACCTTTTTTTACCACCAAGCCAACCGGTGAAGGAACAGGATTGGGATTAAGTATGAGTTATGACATCATCACAAAATCACATCAAGGAGAAATTAAAGTAGAAACAAAAGAAAACGAAGGAGCAACATTTATTATCACGTTACCTCAATAACCTTATTATGAAAATTTTAGTAGTCGATGACGAGCAGGATATGAAAACCTTGTTTGAACAACGTTTCAGAAAGGAAATAAAAAGTGGACAGGTGGAGTTCATTTTTTCCTTTTCAGGTGAAGATGCATTGCAACAACTCAACAAATGGGAGCATGAAGCGATGCTGATCTTGTCCGATATCAACATGCCTGGCATGAGCGGCCTGCAACTGCTGGAAAACGTGAAAAAAAAATACATGAAGCCACCTCCGATCGTCATGATGATAACTGCCTATGGCGATGCAGAGAATCATAAAATTGCTAAAGAGCTGGGTGCCGATGATTTCTTAACCAAGCCGGTAGACTTTGCGATGCTGAAAGAAAAATTAAATCTGAACAACGGATGACAAAAATATTGGTGGCCGATGATGAGGCCGATTTGGAGATGCTCATCAAGCAAAAATTCCGTCAAAAAATTCGCGAGCAGCATTACGAATTTGTTTTTGCGATCAATGGAAACGATGCGTTGGAGAAAATCAAGTTGCATCCGGATATTGATATTGTATTGAGCGATATTAATATGCCTGAAATGGATGGGCTAACACTGCTCAGCAGACTAGGCGAGTCAAGTCCACTCATCAAAGCGGTGATGGTTTCTGCCTATGGCGATATGGATAATATCCGCACCGCAATGAACCGCGGTGCCTTTGATTTTGTCACCAAGCCGGTCAATTTTGAAGACCTGGCACTCACGATGGAGAAAACCATTAAACACGTTCTTCAAATACGGGAAACACTGAAAGCCATAAAGGAAAATAATATCCTGAAGATGTATGTGGATGAAACGGTTCTCAATTTCATGGGCAGCCGAGAGTATGAATCATCATTGATGGCCAATGAAACCGTGGAGGCTACAGTAGTCTTTATTGATATTTGCAGTTTTACATCCATCAGCGAAAACGAAACGGCAGACACCGTAGTGAGATTGCTAAATGACTACTTCGATGCCATTGTGAAAGAAGTAATTGCTCAAGGTGGTTACATTGATAAGTTTATTGGTGATGCCATCATGGCGGTTTTCCGTGGCAACTTCCACTTAGACAGAGCGGTAGATGCATGCCTCGCAGTGAGAACAAAAATTGATAGTCTGCCCTCGTTGAAGCAGCATGTGACCTTTACGCCAAAAGTTTCGATGGGTATCAATAGTGGCGAGATGATTTCAGGAAATATTGGCTCGGCAACTTTGCGCAGATTAGACTATACCGTTATTGGCGATGTAGTGAACACGGCCCAGCGATTACAATCGGTAGCCGGCCCAGGTCAAATCATAATCAATGAGGCTTCGTATGAAAAGATTAAAGAATCATTTAACTGCCGGAGGGTAGGAGAAGCGGTTCTGAAGAATAAATCTAACCCAGTAGTTATTTACCAAGTAGTGGATTGAAGAACCTTTAATCCAAGCCTTCGGGTAAAATTTCAAATTCTGTATGCTAATGCGCACTTGGCAGGATAGTGACCCGAGAATTTGTTCTTAATTCTGATTTTTATTATATAGTAGAAATAAATTACAACACCACGTTCACAATCCTTCCCGCCACCACAATCACTTTCTTAGGTGCTTTGCCTTCGGTCCACTTCATCACAATCTCCGAAGCCAGCACCACTTTCTCGATGTCTTCCTTTGGCATGTCTAACGCAAACTCCATTTGTGCACGCACTTTTCCGTTGATGGAGATGGGATAGCTGAATGTACTTTCGATTAAATATTGTTCATCGTATTTCGGGAAAGTTGCATTTAAAATCGTATCGGTATGACCGAGCAACGACCACAACTCTTCCGCCACGTGTGGCGCGAAAGGAGAGAGAGCGATCACCAATGGTTCAATGACTTTGCGCTTGTTGCATTTTAATGAACTCAACTCGTTGGCACAGATCATGAACTCACTCACCGAAGTGTTGAATGAGAAGTTTTCAATGTCTTGTTCTACTTTCTTCAACGTCTTGTGCAGGGCTTTTAATTCTTCGCGGGTGGGCTCGGCACCACTTACCTTAAATTTGCCGTTGTTATCATGGAATAAATTCCAGAATCTCCGAATGAATTTGAATACACCATCAATGCCTTGCGTGCTCCATGGTTTGGATTGCTCCAATGGACCGAGGAACATTTCATACATGCGCAATGTGTCCGCTCCGTAATCCGTGATGATCTGATCCGGATTTACCACATTGAAATAGGACTTACTCATTTTTTCAATGGCTGAACCACAGAGGTATTTGCCATCTTCTAAAATAAATTCAGCGGTAGCGAAATCAGGTTTCCATTTTTTGAAACCATCGGTATCTAATTCAACGCCATCAACCAAACTGATGTCCACATGAAGAGGATCGGTTTCATAGTTGCCTTTTAATCCTACCGATACAAATTGATGAGTTCCTCTTACTCTATAAACGAACCTCGAATCACCGGTGATCTTTCCCTGATTGATCAACTTCTTAAACGGCTCATCAAAATTCAGATACTCTAAATCATGAAGTACTTTCGTCCATAAGCGGGAATATAATAAGTGAGCAACGGCATGTTCAGATCCACCGATGTACACATCCACCTGGTTCCAATAGTCGAGTGCTTTCTTATCTGCGAAAGCGTTTTCATTATGCGGATCCATGTAACGTAAAAAATACCAAGCAGCTCCTGCATGCGTAGGCATGGTGTTGCTATCGCGCTTTTGATCTGGACTGAAGTTGATCCAGTCTTGCAAGTTAGCCAAGGGACCTTCTCCGTTACCGGATGGTTTGAAGTTATTGGAAGGAGGTAACTCTAGCGGCAACTCACTTTCGTTCATCGCATAAGGCACATCGTCTTTATACACTACGGGGAACGGTTCTCCCCAATAGCGCTGACGGCTCCAACCTGCATCGCGCATTTTATAATTCACCTGGCGCTTGCCGATTCCCATTTCTTCAAACTTTGTAGACACTACATCAATGGCTTTGTGCATCACCATGCCATTGAGGAAATCGGAGTTTTCCAATATCGCTTCTTTGGTTGGGTTGGCATCTTCACCGTTGTAATGCGAGCCAATGATGTTGGTGATGGGAAGATTGAAATGCTTTGCAAATTTATGATCGCGCTCATCGCCACAAGGCACACCCATGATAGCTCCCGTTCCATAACCTGCCAGTACATATTCACTGATCCACACCGGAATCTCCCTACCGTTGAATGGATTGATCGCGTAAGCACCAATGAAAGCGCCTGTGATTTTCTTCACTTCCGCCATGCGGTCTATTTCTGAACGACTCTCTACATACTTCAAATATTTTTCAACTTCTTCTTTCTGTTCAGTCGTAGTAAGGTGTTTCACCAACTCATGCTCCGGAGCAATCACCATAAAGTCCACACCAAAAATAGTATCTGGCCTTGTCGTAAACACCGTAATCTGAGATGTGGAATTTGAAATTTGAAATCTCATCAAAGCACCCACACTCTTCCCAATCCAATTGCGCTGAATCTCTTTCATCGACTCGCTGAAATCAATTTCATCCAGGCCTTTCAACAAGCGCTCCGCATATTCTGTGATACGCAAACTCCACTGACGCATTTGTTTTTTCACCACCGGAAAACCACCGCGATAACTTACTCCGTTGATCACTTCATCATTGGCCAACACGGTGCCCAATGCTTCACACCAATTCACATCGGTGTAAGCCAGGTAAGCGAGACGATACTGCATCAACACATCCTGCTGCGTCTTCTCATCAAACGACTTCCAATCTGCCGCACTGAAGCGCTCACCTTTGAAATTTGAAATCTGAAATTTGGAACCTGCCCGTCCGCCAGGCGGGTTTGGAAATCCATGGTTCACGTTTCCTTCCTTCTCAAGAATTAAAATCAATTCAGCAATCCGTTCTGCTTTTTCTTTCTTCCGATTAAACCAGCTATCGAAAATCTGTAAGAAGATCCACTGCGTCCAGCGATAGTATTTTGGATCACAGGTCTGCACCTCTCGACTCCAGTCGTAGCAGAAACCGATGTTGCCCAGTTGTCTTTTGAAGTTGTTGATGTTATCTGCTGTTGATATTGCGGGGTGGATGCCATGTTCCAACGCATATTGTTCGGCAGGCAATCCAAAAGCATCGAAGCCCATCGGGTGCAACACATTATAACCTTTCACTCGCTTGAAGCGCGCTACAATATCCGAAGCGATGTAACCCAGCGGATGCCCCACGTGCAGCCCCGCACCGGAAGGATAGGGGAACATATCAAGCACATAGTATTTGGGTTTAGAGGTGTCGTTAGAAACTTTATAAACCTCTTTTTCGATCCAGATTTTCCGCCATTTTTCTTCAATTCGCTTGATCTCATCTTTTGTGTATTCGGCCATAGTGGTACAGTTCTCATTTTTCGGACTGCAAAAATAAGCCAATCCTTGGGTTTTTGGTTGGTTGATGGAGTTAGTTTTTTATGACTTTTAACTGGATAAAAAGGTTTATGTAGAGCTAAGGACTTCCCAGGGAGTCTCCCGCCTCGGAGACTCCTCGTAAAATGAAACACAAAATTCATAAATTTAGCCAACGCTTATCTGAAACAACAACCCTAAACCAACATCACTAACATGAGTACCAAAGACGATTGTGGGAAGACAGGGCTACGAAGGCGCGGAGTCACAAGGCGAAG
>JANOUH010000385.1:0-7617 GCA_031416795.1 Cytophagales bacterium
GCCAACGTTTGTGTATCTGTATTGGTGATACATTTATTATGTAAGAGTCGGCCAAAAAAGGCCAAAATACAAACAATTTGGCCGATAATTGGTGATATATTTTTTGTGCAGTTTTACTCATCGTCACCTTCCTTGATCTGCCTTTTACTGATGATCTGATCCAATGGACTCTGTATCCTGTCCAATGCAAACCGGCTAACATGTGCATAAATCTCCGTAGTCTTGGACGACTCATGACCCAGCAAAACCTGTATGTATCGGGTGGAAGTTCCCGATTCAAGTAAGTGCGTGGCAAAGGAGTGACGCAGCATATGCAACCTGACAAATTTGGTAATGCCCGCTTTGCTGGTAGCGTGCTTAAGCACCTGTTGCAAACTGCTGGCACTATATCGGTCGCCTTTCTGCCCTTCAAATAGCCAAAATCCAGGGTTATATTCCTTCAAATACTCCCGCAACATCGGAGCAAGATTCTGCGACAGCACACTCTGCCTGTCCTTATGTCCTTTGCCACCCCGTATAAAAACAATGTTCCGGTCAAAATCCGCATCGCCAATGCGCAGGTTCAACATCTCGCTGCGCCTGAGCCCCGCAGAATAAATGAGCATCAGCATGGTCTTGTGCTTGATATTATCCAACGCCTCAAAAATGCGCATCACCTCTTCCTGGCTCAATACCTCGGGCAGTCTCTTGTCCTTCATGGGCCGCTCCAGATAATAGACCTTTCGTTCTTGCATCAATACCTTTTCGTAAAAAAACTTAATGGAATTAATAGCTTGATTTTGCGTGCTCTTGCTAAGCTTACGCTTTTCGATCAGAAACAGAATAAAATTCCTGATCTCCGTTTCTGAAATATCTACGGGGTGCGACTCATAAAAGAATAGAAGGAATTCTTTAAAATGTTGAAGATACGTACGCTGCGTATTCTCGCTATACCCACGAAGCTTTAATTTCTGTTCCATTAGGCGCAGCGCTTGCAGTTGATCTAACGTCAGCGCCCTGGCAAGGCTAACGATTGCCTTTTCCGGCTCTTTGTTTTTAACCTCAATTTTCTTCTGCACTTCCGGTTTATCCGGATTAGATTCCTTACTGACTTTCAGTTTAGAACAATCCACCAACACCTTTCCTTTCAGACACTCAATGATGTTTTCAAGCGCATCGGGCTCATCAGGAACGTACCAGCATTTATGGGTATTGCTGAACCTGACGGACGGGATCCGCCTTACTTCATTAATTATTTCAAAATCTTTCTCAAAGTAAATACCCAGACGATGTGCATCACGATGAAATAACTTTTTTATAATAACCGATTTCTCCTGATTCATTAAAAAAGTGGAAAGCCTGACAATATAATTAAAATAACGGTAAGCTATAGTACCAGCCAGCGAGTATTACCTGGTAGGGTTTCGTCACGATCGCCCCGTACGTACTTTTGTGCGCTCACGTGGATAAAGAAAATAGGGATACACAGGTGTGAGAGCAACATAGGCAACAGATTAGCAGGTAACAGGAGAGTATAACATAGGCAACAGAGTAGCATGTAACAGGTAACAGGAGAGCATGTCATAGGTAACAGGAGAGCATGTTATGCGACAGGTTAACATGTAACACAGAGGCTGTAAACTGAACTGTGTCAAAGTAGGACAAACACTAACTTTGACACATAATGAAAGAGAAAGAAGAATCGAACAAGTAAAAGTTGCCAAGACTGCATTCGACAACGAAGTCAACCAACGGAGGCAGATCTTCGATCAGTTACCTCGTTTAGTTTCCAGTATTCTGCGCACGCTGGAAGCATCAGGAGCAAAACCTGAAAAACTGGATGACGCCCGTTCATTCGCGCACCAGCTAATCGGCAGCTCACCAAAAAACCGCCAACCTCTTCCGGCTGAGAAGACAGACAAACCCGCGGTTCACCGGTCACGCTTGCAGTTAGCTTATGTGAGTAAAGCGGATTCGTTTTCCAAATTGGTAAAGGCGGTGATTTCCGAACCCTTATACCAGCCCCGTGAGATGAACTTAAATCAAGCAGGACTGGAAGCTAAGGTGAAGGAACTAAACCAACTGAACCAGCAGGTGGCCGAAGCCCGCACCAGGTGGAGCCAGAGTCTCATCGGGCGAAACAAGGTGATGTACAGGCAGGATGTATCGATGATCAAAACGGCAAAAGCGGTGAAGAAGTACACGCGCGCCATTTATGGTCATGATAGCCAGGAGTACGCACTCGTTAAATCATTAAGTTTCACAAAACCCACTAAGTGATGACGGCAAACACCCTGAAATGAAAACCTCTGTAGGATTAGATCTTGCAGAGGTTTTCTCTTTAATGGCACGTCTTATTTTCGGCCGTTCAGGGGAGTCATCATGGAACGTACAACCACCAACCTCTTACCAATCACCTCTTACCAACTCCCGAAAAAAATACTTTGAACGAATGCTGCCAGCAGCTCAACCCCGGAGGGGTTAAATATGAATAGCCCCGGGTACAACCCGGGGATTATGATCAAATCAAAAAATGTTCGCACCATGCAGTGGCTTGATTGTGCCTCCACACGTTCTGGTGCGAAGGAGATGCACTGAAATTGAAAGCAATAATCTCATTGGCAGCCCCTCAAAGACTGTCTACCCAAACAACTACTTACATGAAAGAATTAATCAGCATCACCCCGCCCAGTCCGCAAATCGCCACGATGGTTTCCATCAGCGACCACGAGCGAATGGTGTCCTTGATACTTAAATTAAAATATTCTTTGAAGAGCCAGAAGCCGGAGTCATTCACATGCGAGAACATCAAACTTCCGGCACCCACCGAAAGCACCATCAGGCTGGGATGCACTTCGGGATGTGATGCCAGCAGCGGTGCAATAATACCCGCAGCCGTAATACCAGCCACCGTAGCCGAACCAACACAGATCCGGATCACACCGGCAATCAACCAACCTAAGATAAGAGGATGAATGTTCAGGTTATCCAGCATACCTCCAATGTCGTTGCTGATGCCACTTTGAATCAAGGTTTCCTTCAGTGCGCCCGCACCTCCGATGATCAGAATAATCATGAGCACATCTTTCACCGCATCCGAATAGATGTCCATTATGTGTTTCATCTTTTGGCCGCGACTAAGTCCCAACGTGTAGGTGGCCACGGCTAACGAAATCAGCATGACAATGGAGGAGTCGCTGAAAAACTTAGCAACGTCTTTGAAGGGTGAGCCATCGGTAATCACAAAGTTCAAACCCGTGGTGATGGCCAGCAAGAGCACCGGCAGCAACGAGGAAAACAAACTGTTGAATAAGCCTGGCAATTTATCTTCAGGCAATCCTTCGGATTTAAACGTAGAGAGCAACGTGGCATGAATACCCTTCAGGGTTTTTGAATACAATAGTCCAGCGACAAAGACAGTGGGAATAGCAATCAATGCACCGAATAGCAACGTAGTTCCCATGTCGGCATGAAACTGAGTAACCAACGCCACGGGCGATGGGTGAGGGGGAAGAAAGCCATGCGTTACCGAAAGAGCTGCAACGATAGGGAGGCCCACATACACTGCAGGAAGTTTGTAGCGATACACCACCGAAGCGATGATCGGAAACACTAACACGAATCCTACATTATAAAAGAGTGGAATACCAATCACGAAACCGGTAATCGTCAGGGCCAGTTGTAAATACTTCTCACCAAACACAGCCATCATCCCCGAAGCGATCTTCTGCGCTGCCCCGGTTTCCGCCACCAGTTTTCCTAACATGGAACCGGCTATGATCACAATGACCAGCGAACCCAGCATGTCGCCAATTCCTTTTTGAATGGTACCACCAATCTGGGCAGGATTGATACCTAGTAAAAGGCCTGCACAAATGGATACAATCAGAAACGATAGAAAGGCATTTACCTTAAAGTAGGAGATGAGTAAAACCAGGAAGATGATACTGAACAGAACAATCAGAAATGACATGCGGCTTCTGCGTTAGGGTTTAGTGTTCATCAGGAATCTGCACGATTTTCACAATCACTTTATGGTGGTCACCATCGGTATCCACCAGGCTGAATTTAACGATTGGGTTGTCTTGGGTAGTATCAGCCGTAGCCTGACTTATACGGTTATCATTCATATGCTTTTCAATTTCCTTTTGAAGACTGACAATCGCATGGGCGATTTCAGTTTCAATGGCGCTCGGATTATAAACAGTAGTTTTCATAAGTGTAAATTCATTATTTAAGATCCAAAATCCAAAATTCAAAACCCTATTTCAATAAACGGTAGTTAACAATTTTGATTTATCCCTTTGTGGTGATAGAGAATAAACATACAGATCGCCTGGTATAGTCATCAAAATGAGTCCACCTCTTCTTATGAAATGCACAAGAGTCTTAGCCCATGCATACATGACGATCACGCTTACTGCTGTGTCCTGATTGATCTTCCCGATAAAAATCACGAAACAAAGAAGCCACATGGTTCTGGCACGTGTCTCGCTAATCACAAAGAAGCCATATGTTTCAGCATGTGGCCATTTTTATCAATTAAGCCCTGCGCCCCTACACATTCCCAGGACGCATCAAGCACGCACTATTAAAAATGTGATTATGCTATGTAATATTATTATACGCTGAGCATAAAGAAGTCACATGCTTCAGCATATGGCCATTTATTATCAATGAATTCCAGCGAGCGAAAGGCTCGCTGGAATTCATTGATTTTCCACTTTGCGCCCCTACGCATTTCCTCGACCTTCACATTCCCCAGGGCGCACCAAGCACGCACTATCAAAATGTGATTACTCTATAACAGGATAAATTTTACCAGCGGATCAACGCAGACGCCCAGGTGAAACCGCTGCCAAACGCGGCTAAACAAATTAAATCATTTTCTTTTACTCTTCCTTCTGCCCAGGCTTCACTTAATGCAATTGGAATGGATGCTGCGGTGGTGTTTCCGTATCGCATAATGTTGTTATACACCTTCGAATCCGGAAGCTCCAGCTTATGTTGTACAAACTGACTGATTCGCAAATTCGCCTGGTGAGGGATCAATAAATCAATATCATCTTTTTTCATGCTATTCGCAGTGAGCGCTTCGTTGATCACCTCCATGAAACGAACCACAGCATGCTTAAAAACCTGGCTTCCGTTCATCACTACCTTAAAGTGGGTAGTGTCAAGAATTTGCTCTGGCTGTCGCTCTTCACGCGGACGACTGCTACCCGGATCGCGTACATAAAGTTCCTCGGCAAAGCGCCCATCAGCATGTAAGTGCGTAGAGAGAATACCTGGTTTATCCGTAGATTGAAGTATGGCTGCACCAGCACCATCCGCAAAGATCACCGCAGTGTTTCTTCCACGAGTGGTCATATCAATGGCAGTGGATTGAATCTCAGCGCCCACCACCAGGATGGTTTTATACATTCCTGATTTGATAAACTGATCGGCAACAGAAAGGGCATAAATAAAACCAGAACATGCGTTACGGATATCGAGTGCACCTATGCTTTCTAATCCTAGTTCACGTTGCAACAAAACACCAGACCCCGGAAAGAAGTAGTCGGGTGTAATGGTTGCGAAGACAATAAACTCAATATCTTTTTCGGTCAGCTTTGCTCTTTCCAGAGCCATGCGTGTAGCCTTCGCTGCCATGTTCGCTACCGTATCCTTGGCGGGATCGATGTATCTTCTTTCTTGTATTCCGGTACGTTCAATGATCCACTCATTGTTCGTGTCCATAATACTGGAAAGATACTCGTTGGTGATAACGGTTTCTGGCACGTGATGCCCCAGGCCAACAATCTTAGAATAGCGCATAGAATAGAATTAACTGCGCTAAAGTTATAAATAGTTACCTAATGACTGTAAGGGTTTTACACTTACTTCCTAAAGTTTTTTCTCTACGAAGATGAAGAATTCACTTTTGAATGAGTTGAATGTTTTCATAAAGGCGCTGAGTTCCTCCAGCAATGCTCCATGTTCTTCATAATATTCATTGTCGCTACCTTTTAATTCCTGCAGTAGGTCGGCCAGTTTATGTTCGTGGTGTTTGATTTTTTTTCTGAGTGTGTCAATCAATTCGCCACCGTAATAGGTGATTAAATTTTGAAAGTGACTTACTTTCTTCTTCTCATCCGCGGATGTTCCTTTCGCCACATAGGAGTCGAGCAGTTTTTGAAAGAAGGCAACTTCCTGTTTCCAAAGAACGGAGGTAGATAGCCATTCAAGGCTGCTGTGATGCATGTCCATGAGACTAGGCTCTAAAATGTATTTTCCGGTGGTTGATAATACGGAGATCATGGCAGTATTTGTTTTAGTTTAACATGATGGAAGGTGGGATATTGATTTGATGAATATAATGATTTCCGTCATGTTTAGAAATAAAAAACCCTGATTTGTACGGGATACAAAATCAGGGTCTTTAATGCTGTGCTGATAAGCGGCTAATTCATGCTTTCAACAGATTTGGTATTATCATCGGGTATCCGGTCAATCAACTTATTGTAGGGATCTATACCAGCTTTCACGGGCATTTCATCCACCACAATCTGAAGGGTATGCTCGCCAGGAGTTAGCCAATGTTTTTTCAGGTATAACGGCACTTTCTTTTTCATCCCCTTTTCATTCTTACCATCTTCCGTGAAGATTCCAATATCTATAAGATCCCTTTCTTTTCCGGTTTCTAATTCTTTTCCTAATCCATCATAATATATTTTTTTGGTTTGAACGGTCAGCGTTACCTCATATTTTCCATTGTCCATTTTTTTGTATTCGGCTTTGGTCAATCGGTTTTCATATAAAGCAATTTTTTCAAACGAGTCTTCAATAAAATACTTCAATGAATCGGGCGTAGCTTCTTTCATGTAAGAGTACCACTCGTTGGAAGTAGGGAAGGGGGGCTTCTGCCTGAACGCAGCCGTATCGGCAAACTTCCTGAAGGCTGCATTTAAACGATCTTCACCGATAAGATCCTGCAAAGCATAGAGCACCAGCGCACCTTTTCGATACCAGACATAAGGGCGACTATCATTGTCAAGGAGGGTAGCCTCAAATTTGTCTTCGCCAGCACGACCAGTCAGGTATCGATCCAAATCATATTTCAAAAACTCCTGGATGCAATCTTTTCCATACTCATGAGTTAATACCATGAGTGCTGAGTACTCTGCCATCGATTCTGAAATCTGATTTGCGCCACGGGTAGCACTTGGAGTGACCTGGTGACCCCACCATTGATGCGCTACTTCATGGGCCGTGACGAAGAAAGCATAATCTGTATCATCCACATCGCTGAAGTCGGCCACCCAACCAAAACTTTCTGCATAAGGAACCGTGTTGGGAAATGACTGTGCAAAACTGGCATACCGTGGAAACTCCAGCACCCGTATTTGTTTATATTGATAGGGACTAAAATTTTTCTCAAAATAATCCAACGATGCTTTCACAGACTTGACATAGCGATCGAGGTTGTAGGTATGTGTGGGATGATGGAAGATTTCGATATTAACTTCTTTGCCTTCCGGATTTTTCCATTGATCGCGAAGCACCGCATATCGTGCTGATGATAAATTGAAGAACAGGTCCATCTCACCATCCATTTTATAGTGAAAGTATTTGCGGCCCTTCTCTTCCCATTCTTTT
>JANOUH010000386.1:0-3844 GCA_031416795.1 Cytophagales bacterium
GGGTTGAGGTAGCAAAGTGGCCCATAGAAATAAAAGTAAGGAACCGTATAGCTTATCTTTTCCTGAGCATGTGGCCCCAGGTCCAGAATCCACCTGCGCAACACGGACATCATCTCTTTTTGAGAGGTTCGCTGTGCGGCAATATATTCCTGTACATCATTCACGGGGTAAAGGTACTACTTGTGATGTACAGAATTCACTATGCCATTATATAAAAATAGCACCTTCTTGTTTTGATCCATGAATGATGGATTGATGATTGAGATGCCGATAGCCACTCAACCATGCGAGCAGTGAATCTACCTGGTGAAAACTTTTAAAGCGTGGAAGAGCCGGAAGATCGTATGCCTTTGTCTTAACCCTGAGTTCTTTACGAAATCCCTGAATATCTTTTTTATAGAATATTGAGTGAGCAAACAATTCACGCACCAGTGCAGCAGGATAGGTTTCGAACACGGCTATAGGTTGTGCCTCCAGCAATCGCTTCATCTTCATGGCGCGTGCGGTGAGGCCGCCTAAAAACATGGGCGACATAGCACCTAAGGCAGCATCGGCCTTGCGATAAAAAAACTCGTTCGACTTATTATCAAAGTAAGCGGGAGGCAATGAAAGAGGAGCATCAATAAAAACCGTTTTGATGGCTTGCCGCTCTACTTGTTCCAGGATCCACGCATCAGCATCTTCTCCTTTTTTGCAATCGTGAATACTAAATTTTGAATCTTTAAGAATGGTCATGGAAGTAGTGCCGGCCAACTTCGCACCAAAATCAATTCCCGCAAGGACATTTAATTCTGACTCAATCATGATTTACGTTTGATTTATTTTTTCTGCACGCATCGCTGCAATAAAGCACTTCGTTCCATACCCGCTCCCATTTCTTTCGCCACGTAAATGGCCTGCTGCACGTCTTACAGATTTTCGTGGGCAGGTTGGATTTTTTGACACCTCGCATGATTGTATAACATTCAGAATCGTAATCGGTTTTATAACTATGTTAAAAGAAGAAGAAATCGACCGCATTATCGCCATGGCCTGGGAAGATCGCACTCCATTTGAGGCTATCAAGATGCAATTTGGTCTTTCGGAAGATCAGGTGGTAGAAGTGATGAGAAAGAATCTGAAAGACTCCAGCTGGAGAAGATGGCGCGAGCGGGTGAATGGCAGAAAAACAAAGTTTTCAAAACTCAGAGAAACAGAAGTAAATCGATTTAAATGTTCGCGTCAACGAAGTATCACTGGCAACAAGATCAGTAAGCGATAAATGTGTAAATTGCTTGACTAAAATAAATGCCATGAAAAAGTATTTTTTATTTCTCTTGTTGGTTGCCTGTGGTGAGAAGAAAACAGATACCGTATTGGCTCCGCAGGATTTTGATGCCAAATACAAAGCAACGGAAAACGCCATTTTATTGGATGTGCGCACACCAGAAGAAATAGCAGGAGGCAAAATCGCCAATGCTGAAAACATGGTGTGGGATGATTCCTTTGCAAATAACTTATCTACCCTGGAACATAAGCCTATTTTCATTTATTGTGGTTCGGGCATACGCAGTGCAAAGGCAGCGGCTGTGCTAAAGGAAAAAGGATACACCGATATCTATGAATTGGAAGGTGGAATCAAAGCTTGGAAAGCTGCGGGTATGCCTGTTGAATAAATATTAATTCAGGAGAGTACACCAAATTTAAAATCAACCCGTTGGGGTAATATGAAAAATCTGTTTACGTCAATCGTCTTATTGGCTTCTATTAATCTATCACACGCACAAGTTATTGGTAAAATTTTCCCATCCATGGAAGCAGAAACTGTGGAGGATAAGAAAGTGGTATTACCTGCTGATACTAAAGGTAAATACACGTTAGTAGGATTAGCGTATTCTAAAAAATCGGAAGATGATTTGAACGGATGGTTTAGTCCGGTCTATAATAAGTTCGTGAGAAAGACAACGGGTATGCTGGAAGGAATGGGATATGACGTGAATGTTTATTTCGTGCCCATGTTTACCGGAGTGAATGCAGCGGCTACGGGAACCGCTAAGAAAAAAGCACTTAAAAATATAGATCCCATCCTGTTGCCGTACATCTTGTTTTACAAAGGTGAACTCAAACCTTATAAGGAAGCATTGGACTTTGAAAAGCGTGACATCCCCTATTTCTTTGTTTTAGATCCTGAAGGAAAAATTGTTTTCGCGACATCCGGAGCATTTACAGAAGACAAATTAGATGAAGTAGAGGAATCGATTGAAGATTAATCAGCGGTTTGTCTTTGCGCATACAAAGATTTAACTTGAAACTAAATCTGTTGCTATGCCAGAACAGCCTGCCTCATTTGTTGAACTCCTGCAAAGGAAAATTTTGCCGAATGTTCAGCATGTAGCTCTACTGATTGCCGTAGTTGGGTTTATTTTTCTGATTCTTCATTATCCGGGTGCCGATCAGCTTTTAATCATTGGCTTTTCTACCTTATCAATGGCTTACTTTCTAATGGCTTTTATGCCATTGTATATTCCGATAGGCTGCAAGCCGGATTTATATGCTACTGTGGTTTATAAGATCATTTACATAGGCTGTTCAGTAGCTACTATTGGCATCTTGTTTCAATTTTTAAAACTCAACGGTGCCCTCGACTTATTGCGTATTGGATCGGCAGCTACCGGGGTTGCCATGATTATTTCTGTCATTCTGACAGCCCGAAAAAATGATAACTGGATTGTATTGAAGAATGCCATCATTCGCGGTGCAGGAATTTTGTTACTTAGTATTTATATGATACGTTAGCATCCATGATATAAAACCCTATGGATATTTTAATTCTGTTGGCGCTTGCTCTTGCACCAGGCGCGGCCATCGGCCTATACATTTATTTGAAAGACAAACATGAGCGCGAGCCATTGGGCTTACTCATGCGCAGTTTCTTCTTCGGCATTCTCAGTGTATTTGTTACGCTCTTGATAAGCCGGGTGATTGGTGTATTTATTACCATTGATGAGCAGAGCGTTGGTGAACAAGCAGTGCACGCGTTTTTGATTGTGGCATTGGTGGAAGAATTCAGCAAATTCATTTTTGTGCGCGGCATTTTATATAACAACCCAAACTTCAATGAACCCTTTGATGGCATCGTGTATTCCGTGATGGTGAGTATGGGCTTTGCTACGTTTGAAAATATTCTTTATGTAACAGATGGAGGAATAAGCACAGCCTTAATGCGCATGTTCACAGCAGTGCCCGCACACGCTACCTTTGCTATTTTGATGGGCTTCTATTTAGGGAAAGCAAAGTTTGAACATAAGAAATCCTATTACGCCATACATGCGCTGGCGGTGGCCGCACTATTTCATGGTGCTTATGATTATTGTCTCTTCATTTCATTTGTACCAGGTATCGTGTTTGGGGCGTTGGCTTCTTTAGTGGTGGGCATCTGGCTTTCGCGCAAAGCAATTCACATTCACCAATTTGCTTCACCGTTCATCCATCGAACACTTCCGTCAGATACTCAGGAAGTTGAACAAACGAAAGAAAATACATAGATTGATCAACCATGTATCACCTGGTCTACATAAGTTACGCTTCAAGGCCATTACGCGAAGATGACCTGCTCGACATCCTCAATACGAGTCGTGTGAATAATAAAAAAAATGGCATCACCGGCATGCTGGTGTACTTGCACGAAAAATTCATTCAAGTGCTTGAAGGCGAGTATGAAGCCGTGAATAAAGTTTACCATGAAATAAAGCAAGACTTGCGTCATCGCAAAGTTACAACCGTGTTGGAAGGCAATACCGAACAACGGATTTTTAAAGACTGGTCCATGGGATTCAAGAAATTGGATGGGCAGCAGTTTGAAGAA
>JANOUH010000387.1:0-5778 GCA_031416795.1 Cytophagales bacterium
ATCGGTTATCCGTTTTGATCCACACATCTTATATCAGTGGTGATTGCTGTTGGTTACCCTTCTAGAAAAAATTAGATCAACAAAAAATTCACCGTATGATAAACGTAAACGGTTGTATGTTTTTTTGTAGATTTGCTATAACTGCAATTATATGCAAAGAGCTAAGTACTTGATTTTATTCTTTTTGTCTCATCTCGTAAATCTGACTTATGCACAGGACACAGGTAATTTTACTCAGTTTTTTTTCAATCCTTATTCATTAAATCCATCTTTTGCGGGTATCGATGGCCGCAGTGCCTTATTTGCTGCCTATCGAAAACAATGGTCAGGCATTGAAGGCGGTCCTGAGATTTACAATTTTAGTTTTCATACCCCGCTTAAGTCTGGTGTAAGTTTAGGGCTCAATGCTGCCAATGATAAACGTGGTCTGCTTTCAAATTCAGGAATGCTAGTCACATTGGGTTACTCTGTTTCATTAGGTGAAGGCAAGTACATACGCTTTGGACTTTCGGGAGGAGGCTCGTGGAACACGATTGATCTTAGTAAAATTACATCGCCTGCTATTTTATCCGATCCTGCATTGAAAAATGTATTGAATCAAAATGCATCTATTATTGGAAACGCAGGGGTGTCGCTTCATTTAAAATCCTTTCATGTTGGTTTTGCATTACCTAATTTATTTGCCCCCTCCTATATCAGTAAAGATGCATTTACTGTTACCGAAGTAAAACCTTTACAAGCATTTGTGGCGCATGTCAGCAACCGGTTTTATTTTGCTGATAATAAACACGTGTTTGAGCCGTATGTTGTTTACCGACATAATCAAAATTTACCTGATCAACTTGAAGCAGCCGCTCTTGTTCATCTCAACCATGTTGTTTGGGTTGGTGGATCATGGAAACAAGAATTCGGCATTTCTGCTTTAGGCGGGATTAAGTTGAATAACAAATTTGCAGTAGGAGGATCCTATACTTTAAAAAACACCGGTGTCAGCGAATTGAGTTTTCCAACCTATGAAATTCATTTGAGCTTACTCGGTGGGGCCTCGAAATCGAAAAGCAAGAGTAAGACAAGTCATGCGTTACCGACTTATTCATTTGTTCATACTGAACTTCCTAAAAAGACCAGAACCGAAGTGATCCATGATAATTATGTAGCGGCTATTGCTAAGGCTGATAAAGCATTTGCTGCGAAAAACTATGAAGAGGCAAGGCTCGATTATTTTGAAGCTCAAAAGTATAAGCCATCAGAAAACTACCCCAAAACAAAAATCGATGAAATTGGTAAGATCATAGCTTATGATACTGATATTAAGAAAGCAAATAATGAGTTATCGTCAAAGAGTTACGAACAATCCCTGGCAGATTACGAAGCAGCAAATAAGCTATTTCCAAATGAAAAATATCCAATAGAAAAAATCGCAGAAATTAAAGCACTCATGGCAAAAGAAAGTGAAGCTGAAGAGCTGGAAAGACGATACAGAGAAGCCATAACAAAAGCGGATGCCTCATTCAATACAAAAGATTACCCAACGGCAAAAAATCAGTATACCAACGCGGCATCACTTAAACCCAAGGAGCAATACCCTAAAGATAAGTTAAAGGAAATTGAGAGGCTGCTGGCGGTAACCGTTGTTACAAAATCAGAAATTAAAACTCCTCAGGAGCCTGTAAAGGAAGTCGTAAAAGAACCCGTTAAAGAATTGCCGAAGGAACCTGTTGAACGACATGAAACAGTCAAGAGAGGATCACATCTTCATGAGCTTGAAACAGGAAATTATGTAATCGTTGGAGTATTCGGATCAGTAGACAATGCCAAAAGTATGGCCCGAAGGCTTGTAGATACTGGTTTTAGCGCCAATTATGGGTTCTTAACGGAAAAAAATCTTTGGTACGTTCACATTTTTGCTGGAGATGATATCAATGGTGCAAGAACGGAACGAGACAAATACCGAAAACAGCCCTTGTTCCGTAATGCCTGGTTACTAACCATTCAGAATTAAACTTATGAGAGCGAGATTTTATTATCTTCTTATCATGTTGCTTCTCACTAATGGAAGCCTCCACGCGCAAGTTCCAGTCATTCAAAAAATAGAACCTAAAGCTGCATTTCCTAAATCCAGAATTGTTATTTCGGGAAGTGGTTTTAGCTCAACTCCTTCTCAGCTTCAGGTTTGGTTTGGTCACGTCAGAGGCACTATTCTCACCTCTTCTGATTTTTCAATTGAGGCGGAGGTACCAGCTCAGGCGCTACTTGATAATATCAGAGTAGTAAATCTTTCCACCAGATCAGCCGCAGAGTCAGGTTCTAAATTTATGCCGGTATATAGCGGTGAGGGTTTTGACCCTTCAAAACTCACTACCCCCCTAAGTATACCAAGTGCTGACGCCATTTTTGACGTCATCTCTTCTGATATTGATGGCGACAATAAGCCCGATTTGATTGGATCCAGAAATGAAACCACTGCCACCACTATGGCACTTATGATGAATCAAAGTACGGTAGGCAATATAAGCTTCACCAATACGGTCATCCCTTCATTAGCCGTAAATGCCCCCACACAGTATTTAGTTTCTAAAGATCTTAATGCTGATGGTTTACCCGATTTAGTTGCCTCGAGAACGGGAACAACCGCTAACTCTGTTTTCGTATTAAGAAATACAAGTACGGTAGGTAACCCGAGTTTTGCATCACAACCCATGCTTTTATTGGACCTTGCGCACTTTGCTCAACATGTAGAAATAGAAGATCTGAATGGAGATGGTAAACCTGAAATTATTGTTGCCAATTCGAACAGCAATGAATTGTACATTTTTAGAAATGAAAGTGCTGGTGGTACACTATCTATAAACTTAACGCCAATTAAAATTCCTGTTACTGGTGCTTCTGAAACATTTTCCCTCGAAATACAGGATCTTGATGAAGATGGAAAACCCGATATTATTGCAACGCGTGCTAAAAAACCTGATATCTATTTACTTAAAAATATTAGTACCTCATCATCTTTCAATTTTACAATTTCTAAAATTACCTCAACAGGAGATTATAACGATGTGACCAGTGCTGATTTTAATAAAGACGGAAAATTGGATATTGTAGCTACCAATTTTACAGGAAGTCAGGCCCACATTTTTTTAAATCAAAGCACCAGTACTTCCCTCGCCTTTTCAGCTTTCCCTATTACTTTACCAACGGACTCCAGACCATTTGGTGTTGATGTCAGTGATTTAGATGGTGATGGCTTTCCCGATTTTATCGTTGCTTGTCAAAACTCACCAACACTGAATGCCTTTATTCATAATCGCAATACAGCTTCCCCCGGGTTTTCAAAAGTTGCCATCGCTACAGCAAAAACAAATTGGCATGCCAGAGCCGGTGACCTGGATGGAGATGCTAAACCAGATATCGCTTTCACATCCTTTTCTTCAACAGCTTTCTCAGTAGATATTTTGAGAAATAAGAATTGTCATAAGCCTCAGATATTGAATACTCCCCCTCCAACATTATGTGCTTCGCAAACCATCACACTAAATGCTATTCCAATTCCTGGGGTGACTTTCAACTGGAGCAACGGTTTCAGTTCTATTAAGAATGGTCCGGATCCATTCGCTCTTATTAATGTAGCAGCCACCTATACAGTCACTGCCGTTGGAGAAGGAACAAGTTGCTCCGTTGTCTCCGCGCCTCTTATAGTATCATCCGGTGCAGGTTCGGCTGTTGCCGACCCGGTCATTTCAGTGATTACTCCAACATGCGTAGGCACACCAATTAATCTTTCAGCCAGCCCAACGATTAGCGGAGCTACCTACCTCTGGACTGGACCAAATAATTTCACATCCAATGTTCAAACTCCACCGTCAATACCCGGCACGATTGCAAATGCTGGTATCTATTCACTCACGATAAAAGTAGGTGACTGTTCAAGCAATACCGTTACCAAGCGAGTGGATGTGGTTTCGTTTGGAAGTTTTTCTATATCGAGCAGCGTTCCATCAAATACAGTGTGCCAGGGACAACCACTAACACTCACTGTAAATTCTGAATCTGGATACACGTTTCAATGGTTTAAAAATGGGGCCGATACTGGTGTAATCACTACCAATATGATTGTCACTCAAGAAGGTTCTTATAAAGTAAAGGTTACCAACACTGCACTGGGTTGCTTTAAGGAAACAGGTGCCGTTGCCGTTGCCATATTTTTAACTCCTGTCGCTGCCTTTACATCAGACGCAACCGGATGTGTCGGGAATACGATCACATTTACAAATAATTCTATAACTGATTCTCGTGTTACTACTCCTATTTACGCATGGGATTTTGGAGATAACTCTACGAGTTCAATAAAAGATGCAACCCATATATACTCAGCGGCACAATCTTATAATCCTAAACTAATAGTAAGCTATAGCGGAGTTACAGGATGTAGCGCTTCCGTTTCAAAAACTATTAATATCGTGACCGGTTTATCGCCTGTCATCGCGGCAGAAATAAATGAACTATGCCCTGGCGGATCCAAAACATTAACCCTGTCTGCAACAGGAACAGGCATCTTTACATCTTACCTGTGGAGCACCAATGAAAAGACCGCTAAAATAGATGTTACTGAACCTAAAGATTATTCTGTAGAAACCCTGGATGCCAATGGTTGTAAAGGTAACGCAACGATCACCATAGCTGAAAAAGTAGATTGTACACCAATCGAAACCGTAATTCCTCCTTTATTTACTCCTAATGGAGATCTCCAAAATGATTTCTGGGTAATCCCTGGTATTGAAAATAAGAGTGAATGCACGATGAATATTTTTGATGGACGTGGCCGAAGAGTCCTCCAGAAAAAGGGATATCCTGTGAGCGGTTGGGATGGTGTTTCCGATGAGGGTAAGGAAGTCCCACAGGGAACCTACTTTTATGTATTGAGTTGCCCTAGTGAAGCACCGACTACCGGATCAGTTTTAATTGTACGATAAACATTTTGATTGAATGATAATGCGTGATCAAAAAGCCTTTACAGGCAAGCTTGTCTTTTTGTTTTCTTTAGTAACCATTATACTGGCAAGCGTAGTCAATGCGAGTGCTCAAACTCCTGTTACCGATTACCCCTGCGACAAACGTAGTGCTGCTAATGGTGGTGTTTGTCCTACAGGCTGTGACTTCGTTCCTGCTGTTGAAAAAGGTTGTAATTGTTTTGATAGTATAGACAATGACGGAGATGGAAAAGTGGATGCTGCTGATATCGGTGACTGCGCCCAATATTTTGGACTCACTTTCGTAGGCTCTGGAACTTCTAATTGCAGTCTCACGCCTCCCGGAGGAAACCCCTTTGCAGGAATTGGTATTCCGGTAGAATCACAACAGAACACTTCTGATACCCAATCAAAAGTGGTCGTTGGTGATGTTGATAAAGATGGGGTGCCCGATGCCGTCATTGCATCAAAATGGGGTGGTGAGATAAGAGTAATTGCTACGACAGGTCCACAAGCCGATGGAACCGCAGCTGGCAAAATTAAAGCTAGTTATAACCTGAGTGGTAAAAAAACTGACTTCCCAACTTTTGCGGGAATTGCGCCAAACCGACTATTGTTTGAACTTGAATTACTAATAGCCGATGTTGATCAGGCACCTGATGGCAGGGCTGAAATTTTTGGAATTGCTAGTAACCGTGGCGGAAATCCTAAAACACCACCAACCTCTTTTTATCTGGTAGCTCTTAAATATGTTAGTAAAGACCCTAATGGATTACAGTATATGTACCCCCCTGTACCATTGGGCACCAACCGG
>JANOUH010000388.1:0-6428 GCA_031416795.1 Cytophagales bacterium
TTGTTGGAAAAGCAGAAGAAGGGAAAGAAACGCATGCGTCAGGTGGGCAACGTGGAGATTCCGCAGGAAGCATTTATGGCAGTATTGAAGATTGAGTAATTATTGCAATTAATTGATGGAGGACAGGAGGAAATTAATGGATTTTTGGATTGATTCATCGGATAAAGATCTGGTGACTATGAATCATTTATATACCTCTCAGGATTATTCCTGGTCATTGTTTATAGGACACCTGGTGATTGAGAAATTATTAAAAGCGTATTATATAAAAACGGTTGGCGAGCATCCTTTATTTACCCATGACTTATTGCGTCTGGCAGAAAAATGTCAATTGGTGACGACTCATGAGCAAGCTGACTGGCTTGAGGCAATAACACGTTTCAACCTTAAGGCGAGATATGAGGATTATAAATCTGATTTCAGAATTATTTGTACTCCTGAATTTACCAAAGAATGGATTGAAAAAATTAATAAGCTAAGACAATGGTTAAAAGAGAAGCTATAGAGATTGCCAGAAAGTTCTTGTCATCTGTTTCTGAACATTTTTCAGTTAAGAACGCGTACCTTTTTGGCTCCTTTGCAAAGGAAAATTCTCACGTTGATAGTGATATTGATATCGCTGTTGTGATCGATCAAAATCAGTTTACTTTCAGCAACGAAATGGAATTGGTACGATTGCGGAGGAGTATTGATTTGAGGATTGAACCTCATGCTTTTTTAAACAAGGACTTCAATGAATCAAGTCCATTGGTCCACGAGATTCTCAAGCACGGAATACGTATCAGTTTAATTTGAAAATTAAATTAGTGATTGACACAAATACTTTTCAGGATACACAGAAATGTTATATTCATGGACAAACAGATTTCAATAAGGTTTTGTATTTGATAAAAAGAAACCCAACGATATGAATACCCGTGCTGAACGTAATAAGAAAATTGATGCAATGAGAAATCAGTTACGGGAAATGCATAAACGTAGCGAAATGGCATTGAGGAAAGCAGAAGCCAAACTTCAGGAGCAAGAGAAGAAATATCAGAAAGAACTCACTGACTTTACAAAAAAATATGGAGCGTGATTTTATGACTGAGATCAAGACTGACACCCAAACGTATACGATCATCGATGGCCGCAAGGTATCGCAAGACATTAAGAAAGAAATTTCCGACAAGGTTGCCATCCGCAAACAAGAAGGAAAAAAAGTGCCGCACCTCGCCATTATTTTAGTGGGTGATGATGGTGCCAGTCAAATGTATGTGGATCATAAAGTAAAAGCGTGCAAGGAAGTTGGTTTTCATTACACGATGATGCGCTTTGCCGACACCATCAGCGAAGACAAACTGATGAAGCACATCGATCAGGTAAATCGTGATGAAGATGTGGATGGGTTTATTGTGCAGTTGCCATTGCCACCAAATATTTCTGTAGAACGCATTACTGAAAAAATCAGGCCCGATAAAGATGTGGATGGATTCACTAACCGCAACTTTGGAAGTATCGTTTCAAAGAATCCATTGTTACTTCCAGCTACACCGTTTGGTGTAATGGAATTATTGAAGCGTTATAATATTTCAACCGAAGGAAAGAATTGCGTGGTGGTTGGTGCAAGTCGGTTAGTGGGCGCTCCATTGAGTATGATGCTGGTGGAGGAAGGAAGGGCCACGGTTACCATTTGTCATAAATACACAAAGGATATTTCCATGTTCACACGTCAGGCGGATATTCTGATTGTGGCGGTTGGAAAACCGGGTATTATTACAGCAGATATGGTGAAGGAAGGTGCGGTAGTGATTGATGTAGGAACCACCCGTGTAGAAGGCCCACAATATAAAAGCGGATTTGCCCTTAAAGGTGATGTGGAGTTTAAAGAAGTTGCACCAAAGACTTCATACATCACTCCAGTTCCAGGTGGCGTTGGTCCGATGACGATCGCGTCACTTTTGTTGAATACGCTTCGGGCAACTGAATTAAGAAACCCTTAAAATTTTGAATTTGGATTTTGGAACTTTGAATTCACTTCCATTGATGGAAGATTTTTATACCATCCAGGGAGAAGGATTCTACCAAGGCAGCGCAGCTTATTTTATTCGCTTAGGCGGATGCGAAGTTCGTTGTGTGTGGTGCGATGTAAAAGATTCCTGGGATGTGAATGCTCATCCTAAAGTTGAAGTGAAACAAATTGCTGAGAAAGCAAAAGCCAGCGGAAGTAAAATTGTGGTGGTAACGGGTGGAGAGCCAACCATGCACAATTTGTCAGCGCTTACCGATGAATTGAAACAAGCTGGTTTAAGAACACATATCGAAACATCGGGAGCCTATCCGATTACAGGCCAATGGGATTGGGTTTGTTTCTCTCCTAAGAAATTTAAACCACCCCATTCCTCTGTTCCTGAAAAGGCAGATGAATTAAAAGTGGTCATCTTTCACAAAAGTGATTTTGCCTGGGCCGAAGATTATGCGAAGCAAGTAAAGCCAGGATGTGAATTATTTTTGCAGCCAGAGTGGTCTAAAGAAACTGAAATTCTTCCACTCATAATCAAATATGTAAAGAAAGACCCGCGGTGGAAGATTTCTTTACAGGTGCATAAATACATGGATATTCCATAAACCAGTTCATGCAGGTAGAAGATTTCACACAACAATTGAATACATGGGCACAACATAAAGTTCCTTTTTTGTTTTTGATCGATTTTGAATTAAAAAAACCGATGGCGTGGACGTTGGATCAAATTAATTCAGATGAGATGTTGTATTCCCTTAATGGATTTTCAAATGCTCCCCTGCAAAAGCCAGCTGAAAGAGCTATTCAATTGAAAAAGATTCCAATTTCATGGGAAGAGTATAACGATAAATTCAATACCGTTCATAAGCATTTATCACGCGGAGATTCTTTCCTGATCAACTTGACAATTAAATCGAAGATTGAGTTAAATCATTCCTTGCAGGAGTTGTTTTATTTGAGCGATGCAAAATATAAGTGTTGGTTTCGAAACCAATTCCTTTTTTTCTCACCAGAGATATTTATCCAGATCAAGGATCAGAGAGTATTCTCATATCCCATGAAGGGAACTATTGACGCTTCGATCACGAATGCTAGAGAAATTATTTTGGATAATAGGAAGGAGCTGGCAGAACATATTACTATTGTGGATTTAATCCGAAATGATTTAAGTCAGATAGCAACCAACGTAAAAATTTCCCGGTTCCGCTATGTAGAAGAAATTGCCACACATGATAAAACGTTGCTGCAGGTAAGTTCTGAAATTGTGGGTGATCTGCCTGATCACTTTCAGTCACAACTAGGTAATATTCTGTTATCATTATTGCCGGCAGGTTCGGTCAGTGGTGCTCCCAAAAAAAAAACTTGTCAGATCATTAAGGAGACAGAAGGAGAGGATCGTGGATATTACACAGGCGTATTTGGATATTTTGATGGTAAAAATCTGGATAGTGGTGTGGCCATTCGATTTATTGAACAGAAGGATAGTACCACATATTTTAGAAGTGGAGGAGGTATAACTGCACAAAGTTGTGCGGAAGAAGAATATGTCGAAGCAATTCAAAAAATATATGTCCCAGTTGCTTGAGTCGATTTATTTGAATAATGGCGTGTTTCGCAATCTTTCCTATCATGAGCAAAGAATGAGAAAATCAATGCGAGATCTTTTTGATCTGGAGATGACTATCGAGCTTAGTACTCTTCTTACCGGAATGAAATTTCCATTAACTGGTTTATACAAGACCAGGATCATCTACGATGCCGAAATCCGAAAAATTGAATTTGTTCCTTACGTAGTAAATCCTGTGCGTTCATTGAAGCTTGTTCATAGCGATGGTATTTCATATGAGCATAAGTTTCTTGATCGCTCTTCTTTGAATAGCCTCTATGACCAGCGTGGCAAATCCGATGATGTTTTGATGCTGAAAAATGGATTCATCATGGATACTTATTATGCTAATATTATTTTCAAAAAAGATAATCTTTGGTATACACCTAAGCATTATTTGTTAAAAGGCACCATGCGTCAATACCTACTTGAGAAGGGGATGATTTGGGAGGCAGTTATTGACGAGAATAATTATACGCAGTACCAATCGTGCAAATTGATTAATTCAATGTTAGCCATGGATGCCGAAGAGATTTCTATTGAATTAGTAATTTAACCAGATAACAACATCTGCTTTTTATCGTTTTGACCCCGTATTCTTTATGAAATTGCTTTATGGATAAGTTGAAGTTTTTCTGGTTGGTTTTTCTGTTGGCAGCATGCTTGATTTCCAATGCTCAAACCTTAAGTACGAGTAATAAAAAGGCCATTGAACTCTATACAGAATCCGATAATTATCGTGTCCGTAGGGAATATGACAGAGCTATTCAATTGCTAAAAGAGGCGATTGAAAAAGATAAAAAGTTTGATGAAGCTTATTTCCGATTAGCTCAGATCTACCGGGTGCAAGATAACCTGAGCCTGTCGGTTCAGTATTTCGAACAAGGACTCAGTGTATCTCAGAATGTTGTTCGAAGCAAAAGTTATGTCTATGAGTTATCTCAAACTGAATTACGATTAGGTCATTATAAAAACACGATTGACTATGCTGTAAAATTTCTTGAGCAGGAAAAGGCAGATCAAAAAAAAATTGTTCAAGTCACCCTCTGGAAGCTGCAAGCCGAATATTCAACCGCACATGAGAAGGAGGTGCTTGATTATAAAATCACGTTACTCAGTGATACCGTCAACGCATTTCCGATGCAATACTTTCCTGTTGTCACGGCAGATCAATCGCAATTAATTTTCACAGCACGTTTTGGTGGAGCAGGAAATGATAATGAGGATCTGGTTGTTTCAACAAGAAATGCCAATGGTTCCTGGGCTGGTCCGGTTTCTTTGTCCGACAATATAAATACCATCAGACGCGAAGGAGCTTGCACGATTTCTGCCGATGGAAGGCATTTGATATTTACCGTGTGCGGTGAGCGTGGCTGTGATTTATTTGAAAGCAGAAAGACAGGGAATGTTTGGACTGTACCTAAAAGTTTAGGAGCGGCAATAAATACTCCTTCATGGGATGCACAACCTTCACTTTCTGCCGATGGACATGAACTTTATTTTGTTTCCGACCGACCCGGAGGAAGAGGAGGATACGATATTTGGTATTCACGACTTGAAGAAACTGGCTGGACGAAAGCAGAGAATCTGGGTACTGCAATCAATACTCCATTTGATGAAATATCACCGTATATACATGTAAACAATCAAACACTGTATGTTGTATCCAATGGCTATCCAGGTTTTGGTGGTTATGATATCTACATGGTAGACCGGAAGGAAGGCGGTTGGTCACCACCGGCTAATATGGGCAAACCATTAAATGATTATCATGACCAATATTCATTTATTGTTGCTAACGATGGAGCCATCGCCTATTACTCTAAAGAAGAAAGTAAAAACCGAAGCAGACTTTATAGAATACAACTTCCTCAAAGTTTAATCACCAATTTCAAGGGTAATGTATTGAAAGGAAAAGTGGTTGATGCGAAGAAGAATAATCCTTTGAAAGCCCGTATTGAACTTTTTGATATTCAACGTAACCAAAGAATGTCGGTGGTTGAATCAGATTCTATTTCAGGTCAATATCTTATGGTGCTTCCGGGAGGTGCCGAGTATGCATTGTATGTTTCCCGGCCTTCATATCTTTTTCAAAGTTTACATTTTAATTATCTTCAATCAGAAGAATCTAAACCTGTCATAAAAGATGTTTCATTATGGCCAGCGGAGAAGGACGCATCCGTTATTCTTAATAATCTTTTTTTTGATGTTGATCAATATGAGTTGAAACAACAATCACTTACTGAACTAAAGGAACTTGTGAAGTTTCTTCAAATCAATCCATCCATCAGAATAGAAATTAGTGGCCATACCGATAATTCAGGTACTGAATCATACAACCAACAATTGTCGTTAAAAAGAGCTGCATCGGTGGCGGAGTATTTAAAAAAGCAGGGGATAGACCTTTCCAGGATATATCAGAAGGGGTATGGAACACAAAAACCACTCAAGCCCAATAATTCTGAGGAAAATCGTCAACTCAATAGAAGAATTGAGTTTAAAATTTTATAAGGTAAAACAGCCATTATTAAACAAAACCAAAATAAGGTTGGGTGTTTTACCGCAAGGGTCATTATTAATACTTTAACCGGTATTTTAAGTTCCATAATAACGCCACTTAACCGAAAATCATTTTTTCCCGAACGGTTTTCTTATAAGTTTGCCGAGTTAGAATTAATCTATAGGTATAGGCGTTTAGATCACACTCAATTAGTTTGAAATAAGCGCACGGGGTCATTCTTTATCATTCTTCTTAAGAGTAAATCAAAGGTTGACCCCATTGCTTGTCTTCTGTTGTACCTGAAATGGTATTCGTTAAGG
>JANOUH010000389.1:0-5084 GCA_031416795.1 Cytophagales bacterium
TGTTCCGTGTTGTGTTCTATGCCCTTCATCCACAAGGACAAATATGTTAGCGCTTTCCAGGGGTTTGTTAATTTTCTTTATGGCGGCTACGAACTTGTTAATTATGGTGGTGACCACCGCATCGCTTTTACTTTCAAGTAATTCAATTAAGCGCTGGCCGGTAGCTGCGTTTTCAACAAATTTTCCGCACTTACGAAAAGTACCTGTGATTTGATTATCTAAATCGGTTCTGTCTGTTACTAAAACAATCTTGGGATTACTGATGGTTTCTTCCATGGCAATGGCTTGTGCCAACATTACCATGGTTAACGATTTTCCGCTGCCTTGCGTGTGCCAGATTACACCGCCCTTTCGCCTTCCATCTTCTATCTGAACGATGCGTTGCATCGATTTCTTAATGGCAAAAAATTGCTGATACCTCGCCACTTTCTTTTCTCCGCTATCAAACAGAATGAAATTGAAGATTATATCCAGCAATCGCTCGGGTCTGCACAATCCATATAGGTATTCATCCTGAACGGTAGGTAAAATAGTTGAGGTTTCTAATGCATCAAAGTATTGCCGAACGTACCTGAACCGGTCGGAAAACATTTTGTTTTTTCTCTCAATGGATAAGGGTTTGTTTTTTATCTCTTGCAACTGTTGCTTGTACTTCTCCTCTTCGCTTTTCTGTTCTTCTTTTGAATCACCCTTAAACTTTTCTTCCCACTTTGCCCAAAATTTTTCGGGTGTAGCATTGGTGGCATACGCTGCTTCCTGTGTAGCAAGACTTAACGTAAGTTGTGAATACACATATAGACTTCTAATACCATCCTCTTGTTGGTTGCGTAAGTGCTGACTGATGGCCTGAGCCAACGGCTCTTTCATATCGGGGCGTTTGCACTCTATTATACATAGGGGTATTCCATTAACAAACAAAACTAAATCCGGAATGTAATGCGCCTTGCTGGTGCTGCGTATTACATTGTATTCTTCCGTTACATGAAATACATTGTTGTCTATATTCTTCCAATCAATGAATTGGAGTGTAAAGCTTTTTTTCTCACCATCAACATTCTGCTCTAATGCTTTGCCCAGTGTAATTAAGTTATAGGCTGCTTCACATGCAGCAATGTAACCTTCATTCATGGGCAACTCTTTCAGCGTTCTAATGCCGTTTTCGATGTTGGCATCGCTGATGTAGGTTGTTTTGGTTGAGCTAATTCGTTTCTCAGAATTGATTTCCTTCAGCTGCTTGCGTAAAACATCATCGAGCAAAACGTTGCTACTTTTACCACCGCGCAATCGGTCAGCCTCCTCGGGAGTTAAATATGTATAACCCAAATTTTGCAGCATTTGCAATGCTGGAATCTGGCTAATATGGTCCTCTTTAAAACTGGGCGTGTCCATTACTTTTTTTGATTTTTAGTGAATTGATCGAGCAATTCGTCATGTATAGGAATCCGGGACTTTCTTTACATGAAGCACTCATCCTGTATATGTTTTGTCCATTTTCTGTACATAAGCCTTCTTTTTCTGTGATATTCTCATCTTTTTTTGTTTTGTAGGCGAACTACTCAAAAATTAAAAACTATACATATTTTAAAAACACGTATATAAAATGGTGTTTTTGTATACATATAATGCCGCTAAGTGGCGCTATTCACGTTTGAAAGCAGCTTGTACAGGTCTGTATTAATGTAATAATTGTCTCTGCCCAACTTCACTTTGTGCACAATGCCAAGCTGATCCAGTTCATCCAAATACTTGGTAGCAGTAATTCGCCCGACATCCAAATCCTGCATGATAAACTCAATTTTAGTATAGGGATGCCGGAAGAGGTTATTGATCAGGTCCTGACTGTAGAACTTCGTATCGTTTCTGATTTTTACTTTATGTTTTTGCATCAGGTCTTTGATGCCTTTAATCACCTTAATAGTTTGCAACGATGTTTGTTCTACTGCGTCCAACAGATACAATGTCCATTCTTCCCAGGCGTTTTCTGTTCTTACTTTTTGCAGTAGGCGATAGTAGTCGGCTTTGTTTTGATTGATGTAGCGACTTAAATAGAGGATGGGAATGTTGAGCAATCCTTCTTTTACCAGGTACAGAATGTTGATAATTCTTCCGGTACGACCATTGCCATCATAGAAGGGATGTATGCTTTCAAACTGGTGGTGGATAACGGCCATCTTTACCAGAGGATCCCAATCACTCAATGTATTGTCGTTTATGAATTGCTCCAGGTTGCTCATGTGTGCAACCACCTCATCGTAGCTTTGTGGTGGAGTGTAAACGACCTCACCAGTTTGCTCATTTTTTAATTCTGTGCCTGGCAACTTGCGGAACCCGGCTTTATTTTCTTCAATAGCAGCCTGTAATTCTAAAATGTGGTTGTTCGATAGAAAACCTCTTTCCTTTACCGTTATAAAACCTGTGCGCAACGCTTCCGCATAGTTGTGAACTTCTTTGGAAGCAATGGTCTTAAAGTTTTTGGCAAAGAAATCGGACTGATACAATTCATCATGTGTGGTGATGATATTTTCAATAGCCGAACTATCCTTTGCTTCTTGCAACGAAAGTGTGCTGATTAAAATACTATCGTTAGGAATACTGGCGGCAGCTCCCTTCATTTCTGCCAACGCACTGCGAGCCGCAGCGGTTTTTTTCATCACAGCTTTGGTTTCTAAATCGAAATCAAAGGGGAGTGTTGGGATTTTATAGGCCATGTCTTTAAAGTTAATTCTTTGACTGATGTGGTGTTCTTTGACTCGTTAAGTCTTTTCTTTTATTCAGGCTCTGTTAGAACCTTTTTAATTTATTTTCCATCTGTATCTCTGATACATCCTATAATGCTGCTTTCTTGTTTCAATATTTTGACGTACCTTTGAATCTCTGGACCTAAGAGGTTGTACGACCTCCCAACGGCCCGGAACAAATCCTCGGTTTCGAACCGGGGTTTTTTTATGTCCTAATAATTCCATCAGAATCAGCGATTTTGGACTGGAAACAAATTTTATTAAGCTTTCTGGAGAATATCTTATGTGCCTGATGTTTCTGCCGTGATGCCTGAGGAAACTCTTTTTCTTTCAGTGTATAAGCAACCACATCTGCTGACTGAATAAACATTGAGTCTGATGAAATTCTGAAAATAGGGTCTTCAATCACCCAACCAATTCTAACATCCGGCACCGTTTCGCCACTGGCTCCCGTACCTAATAGTTTTCTTACGTGGGTGTTGATGCTCCTTTCATTAGCACGGTCAAAGAACAAAATGCCGTTGGAAGTATTTGCTTTTAAGTGTTCATCGAAAGCCTGATAGAGCTTTGTTACGGATGTTGTTAAATATTCTTCAGGCTTCAAACTGGTTTTCGTTTTGTCAATTACAACGGCTATCAACGTAAAGGCAGAGTTCTGACCGATGGTTTCAGCAAATTCTTCCATCAGTTTCCAACGTTCAGCCACACTAATAGAGGTGTAGGCTTTTATTTTGTGTGGGTCAATCATTTCAGCACAGTGAAACTCAACATCGTAGGCAAGAAAACCTTCACGCGCAATTTTCTTTCTAAAAGCCTTGAGGGTTTCCAATGATACTTTCCATTTATTAGCCGGCACTACAACGCCTACCAGGATAAAAAACGGTGTTCCCGTCTTATCCGGTTTGGTGCTGTCATGCGCACCATAGTCACCGCTTTCATCTACATAACAGAAATACATAGCTTGTCATTTATTTCTTTGAAATATTCAATCTTTGCTTTCCTGTCAATAGCATTTGCATCAACCCCTTCTTCTGCTCCTTCAGTCTTTCTGTTTTAGTTTTGAGCAATTGTATTTCGGTATCTGCTGCTACAAGCACCTGGGCTATTGCGGTTTGTTCTTTAATTGATTTAGGAATTGAAACCTTACGTTTTTTAAATTGATCAAAGTCAAAAATTAATTTTTCAATATGAACTCCATTTGAATCCAGAAAGGCATAGTGTCTTAAAATCGGTAATTGACAAAACCATAACCAAAAAGAACTAATAAGCTTGTTCTCATCCTTAATTTGAAGGCAATCATACTCGTCAGACACTTTTGCATCGTGAAATTCCGAAGGAACGACAGCCCATGCACCGTGTGAGACTTGTCTTTTTGAAATCAGAAAATCTCCTGTATTTATACGCTTGAGCTTTTTGACGCTTATTTGCTCCCCTAACAAATCTCCTCGAAGAAACAACCCTCCAAACCTTCTGCGAATACTCACTAATTTATAAAGGTCATTTTCATTCCACTCTACATATCTGGCTATAGTGTCAAACAATTGATCGACCTTATATTCTTTAAAATCTTCCTCAAACCCCTTCAACCTTTTCTTTCCAGTAAGTAAATTTTGCATCAACCATTTTTTGCTGAGTTCTTTTTGGTTAATGAGTGTTTGCGTTTTGGTAATGGCTTCATCCCAGGTTGCGAGTACCTTGGCTATGGCTTTTTGCTCGGTAAGGGGGGGAAGTAATATCTTAAAATTTCTTATGTCCTCTAATGTAAGGTTAGGTCTTGCAGAATCTGATTGTGTCCCAAGCAACCTTTCAATACTTTTAGGTAATTGCAAAAAATAAGAAACGTATTCTTTTATAGTTGTTTCGTTTGGTCTCAAAATACAAACTGCTTGGTTAATGTTTGCTACTGTATCTAAATTGTAAATGCAACACCTTCCAATTGAAGCTCCAACAATATTTATGAGAATGTCTCCCTTTTGTAGGATACTGTTTTTAAGTTTATCATTAAAAGCAATTGGCAAGTATTTAGGTTGAGATATATCTAAAAATCCATCCCTAACATTTTCACTCGTTACAAATAATACTCCGTTATCTTGATACTGAAAACCTTGCCAATTAGGAGATGAACCTTTCGTAATTTTAAGTGATAGATCTTCACCTTTCTTCACTTCCCAATCATCTGGAATTTCAGTATTGTAATACGTTTTGGTATTTTTTGTTGCTGCCATCATTTCACCAATTGAGTTAGGTATTGGTTAATTTCTGCCTGCACTTTTACCAGTTCATCTTCAAGCTTGTCAATTTCAGTTTGCACTGCTGCAATGTCCACTTCAGCTTCTTCCTCAAAAG
>JANOUH010000390.1:0-6238 GCA_031416795.1 Cytophagales bacterium
TATTCGTGCCCGCGGAAATTTCAGAAGGAAGCATTGCTACTTCCCCCCGGTACGTTTAAAGATGAAAAAGAGTCATGTTACTGGAACTCCCTTTGAAGGAAATAAAAGTTTCAAACTCGTGTTACCTTGTCAAAATGTAAAGTCTGCCAACAATCTGATCTTGAGAGAATACTTATGTTATAAATTACTTGAGCCAATAACTCCCCATTTCTTTCATACACGCTTAGCCTATATCACCCTTACTGATCAAAGAGGAAAGCAAGCAAAATCACATTCGATCACTGGGTTTCTTATCGAAGATGATGACCTGATTGCTCACCGGTTTAATGGAAGGGTTTTAGATCAAATCATTCTTCCAAAGCAATTAAATGACACAGCCGCGGTTGTTCATGATTTTTTTGAATACCTGATCGCTAATACTGATTGGTCTACAACCGTGCAACATAATACGAAAGTGATTCAATTGCCTCCCAACAAGAAAGTGCCTCTATCCTATGATTTTGATATGGCAGGATTAGTCAATGCTCCTTATGCTACCATTAATGAATCTCTGGATATAAAAAGTGTTAAGGAAAGATTATATCGTGGCTATTGTCGTGATGAATCCATTATGGAATATGTTCGGGCAAAATACATTCGGCTTGAACCTGAAATCATGAACGTTTTAAGTGATCATCAATCTTATTTTAGTGAAGATGAATATCCAGGCATGAGAAAATATATAGAAGAGTTTTTCATTATTCTCAAAGATGACAAAAAATTCAAAAACTCCATTCTACAAAAATGTCGTGCTATTGAATAGTAAAACAAAAGGCATCGTTGCAGATGCCTTTTGTTTACGCTGTAAGTAGGTTATCAATTATTAAGAATCACATCTTTCTTATCCGTAATCACAGCCGGCAGATTCTTTTCTTTGAACATACGGTTATAATCACTGATGTCCTTCTGAATCAATTCATTCATCTGTTGCTTGTATTTTGACCAATCTGCTTCCACATCACGAGCGCGATCTTGTGCGCCTTTCGTTAAGCGGGGATCATGCGTGTCAGTCACACTGCGCAGTTGAAGAAACTCCGAATTAAGTTTGTTCGGAAAGTTGATCACATCCTGGAAGTTTGTACTACGCGGCTCAATCAAATTACCCTCCCACTGATCGATCTTTTTGATAAGGTCCTTACCGGTGTTGATCAATTCTTTTGACTCCGGTTGCTCTTTCAGAGATTCATTAAGTGTTTCAATTTGCTTCTTCACCTGGCGCATTTTATTCACTGATTTTTGAAGTTCATCGAATCCTTCACCAGCCTTCTTCAGGAATTCCTGTTGGGCATTCCACTCCGCAGCGGAGGCAGTTACTTTCGGATCGGATATGACTTCAAGATCGGTTTCAGAGGATTGTCCTTTGACTGTAATGCGTGCCTTATATTTTCCGGGAGCTACACGATGACCACTGTAATCACCCATCACAAACACACCGGGTATTCCCACCAAACTTTCCGTGCGGAAATCCCATGCGAAGCGATTAACACCTGCTTCTGCAGGAATAATTTCCTTAGGTGCCGGTCCGCCTGGCCAAGGTTTGAAATTTTCATCTTTCTTGTTTGTGTATGAACGAATCACTTTACCACTGCCATCCATGATGTCAAGCTTCACCGTTGTGGTATCTGCTTTTTCTTTCAAATAATAATCCAGCGATACACCATTCATGGGATTGCGACCCAAGCCTGGAATATCACCGAAGTAGGCAGGTATCGTTACGGATGATAAACGATAGGTTGGTTTAGGAGTATAAATTTTCAATGACGCATCAAAGCTTCCCTTTGATTGTTGCATCGCTCCCAGATCATCCAAAATCCAGAACGCACGACCTGCCGTAGCAGCAACAAGATCATTGTCTCTGATGATCAAATCCGTAACGGGCACGATCGGAAAATTCAATTGCATTCTGCTGATGGTAGCTCCTCCATTAAATGAAATGTAGAAACCTCTTTCCGCACCGATGTATAAAAGATCTTTTACTTTTTTGTCTTCGCGGATTACTTTGATGAAATCATCGGCTTCCATTCCGCTTCCAATCTTAGTCCATGTCTTTCCATAATCCAATGACTTGTAAGTGTAGTTTGCAAAATCATTGAACTTGTAGCGCGACATGGAAATATAAACGGTGCCTTTATCATGTGGAGAAACTTCGATGGAGTGAACCATTCCCTCAGGCATTCCTGCTGGTGTTATGTTTTGCCAGCTCTTGCCTCCGTCTTTGGTGAGATGAACAAGACCGCAGTCGCTACCGGTATAAATTACTCCTACTTCGTGTGGCGATTCGATCACATAATAAATCGTGTTATAATTTTCTCCACCAGCACCTTCGTTGGTGAGGGGGCCACCACTCGTATTTTGTTTGGTGGTATCATTGCGTGTAAGGTCAGGACTAATCACATCCCAACTTAAGCCACCATTGGTTGTTTTGAACAACACGTTGCCAGCATGATACATTACTTTAGCATCATGAGGAGAATTGATTAATGGTGCATTCCAATTGAATCGATATTTCATCTCCCTTGGCTTGAACCCAAGATTCGTAGCCGGATATTCCTGAATATCTTTTACCTCACCGGTGCGAGTATCCTTTACATCGATGATGCCCTGATAGCAACCACCATATAATAACTCTGGATTACTTGGATCATTGAAAGCAACCCATGCGCTCTCGCAACCGGGGCCATCAAACCAATCTTTATCAGTGATACCAAAACTTCCATTTCTGCTTGGAATGGCTACCGATGAATTATCCTGCTGACCACCATATACCCAATAAGGAAAACGGTTGTCGACATTGACGCGATAAAATTGTGAGGTTGCCTGATTATTCAATGGCGACCATGAGCGGCCAGTGTTGTTCGTGATCTCGCCACCACCGTCATCGGCCAACGCAAGGTTTGAATTATTTTTTGGATTGATCCATAGGTCATGAGTATCCCCATGGCCAACGCGAATTGTTGTGAATGTTTTGCCTCCATCAATCGAACGCGTCATCGGTGCATTCAATACATATACGACATCGGCATTTACCGGATCAGCAAACACTTCCATGTAATACCATGAGCGTGCTGTGATGTTATGATCGTTGGTCATCAGATTCCATTTCTTTCCACCGTCATCTGAGCGATATAAACCGGCTTTTGTTTTTTCTGCTTCGATAATTGCATACACCCGATTCGGATTAGCACGCGAAACACTTACGCCAATCTTTCCCATTTCTTTAGGAAGTCCTTCGATGATTTTACTCCAGGTCTCGCCTGAGTCGGTTGATTTCCAAATAGCACAACCGGGGCCACCACTCTCTACTTTCCATGGGTAACGTCTGTGTTGCCAGGTGGCAGCATATAAAATGCGTGGGTTGGTGACATCCATACTCAATGAGGATACACCGGTGTTTTCATCAACATATAAAGTCTTCTTCCAGGTAACGCCACCATCAATTGATTTATAAACACCACGATCAGCACTTGGTCCATGCAACGCGCCCTGAGCAGCTACATAAACAACATCTGAATTGTTTGGATGAATAGCGATATCAGAAATGTGTCTTGTTTTTTCAAGGCCAATGTTCTTCCAGGTTTTTCCAGCATCGGTTGATTTGTAAATTCCATCGCCATAGGAAGTCATTACACCGCGCACGGCATGCTCACCACTTCCAACATAAATCACGTTGGGATCAGTATCGCAAATAGCGATCTCTCCGATAGAGCCCACTTTGAAAAATCCATCAGAAATATTTTTCCAGGTGATACCACCATCATCAGTTTTGCCAATACCACCACCGGTGTATCCTACATAATAAACACTTGAATTGGTGGGATCACCTACAATTGAATTGGCACGACCGCCACGAAAGGGACCAATGTTACGCCACTTTACACCTTTGTAAACTGAGGCATCAAAAGTTGACTTGGGTTGTGGCTCAGGTTTCGCTTTTGATTTTTGAGCGTTGACTTGCGTTGTTGCCAGGATGCACGCAGCCAGTAAAAAATAATAAATTTTATTCATAGGGAAAGATTAAATTTCTGAACCCTATTTACTCAAATCTTATAAAATAAACTATGACAATTATCGGTGAGGTGCTATCGGTTTTTTAGCTCACGCATTGCTTTTGTGAATGTTGTCTTTATGGAATGACCATTCACATGATGCTGATTCTTAACAACCCATTTGCCATTCACGATGGTGCCGGCACTCCGACTGGAATCTGAGGTATATAAAAGGGTAGCCAGTCGATTCTTCTCTGAAGTTTCTACCAACAGGTGGGATTGTGAATTATATACAATGGCATCAAACTGCTTGCCCAACTCAAAATGAGTATTCTGCTTAATCCCCATCGCTCTCCTTCCCGATTCAATTTCTTCATGAATCATATAAGATGCAGCATCACCTTCAAATGTATTGCGTTGGTTAGATACTAATCGCTGACGATAATCAATCATGCGAAACTCCTCGAGGGGATTCAACCCAATGTGACTATCCGTGCCAATGCACCAACGTCCGCCTGACTTGACATATTCCCTCATGCGAAAAATTCCATCACCTAAATTTCCTTCTGTTGATGGACATAATACTACATTCGCTCCGGACTTTGCAAGAAGTTTAAGTTCGTTATCATCCAGATGCGTGGAGTGAACTAAATGAAAGCGATCATCCACAGGCAAATTATCAAAGAGCCATTGCATGGGCCGCTTACCAGTATATGCTATGCTATCTGCTATTTCTTTTTTCTGTTCTGCTACATGAAGATGGAATGGTAAATCTTTTGGGCCTTGTTGAAATGTTGTCTTCACATCTTCCAAATCCACAGCACGCAGTGAGTGTACACTAAAACCTAAAGAAGCATTGTCGTAATTTTTAAGTGTTGATTTCGAAGCCTCAAAAAGTTTGAAATAGTCCTCCACCGTTTTAGAAATAAATCTTCTTTGTCGTGGTTGAGGATCAACACCAAAGCCACCTTTCTGATAGAAGACGGGAACCAAGGTGATTTTTATTCCTGCTGTTTTTGCAGCGGCCACCATACGTTCACCCATTTCCGCAAGATTGCCATAGGGCTTCCCATCCTTATCATGATGGAGATAATGAAACTCTGCAACATGAGTATAACCCACCCTCGTCATTTCTGCATACAACATTGCTGCAATGGCTTGTGCCTGATCAGGATCTACAGAAAGGGCACATTGATACATCGCTTCGCGCCATGTCCAAAAATCATCGTTCGTTCCAGGTGCATGATTTTCTGCCAGGCCAGCCATCGCATATTGAAACGCGTGCGAATGTGCATTTTGAAAACCGGGCAAAGCAAAACCTTGAACTGCTTCAATGGCAGCTCCTTCCGCAGGAGCCTCATTGTTTATGTATTGGATAATTCCATGTTCATTTACTCCTATATAGGCCGGAGAAAGCCAACCTTCTTTTTGGAGGAGGGAGGAGAAGAGGTAATATTTTAATTGTGCGCTCATTCCGCGGGATCAAGCCAACTGCTCAATCAATTTTCCAAACACGTGCCTCAGTAATTCTCTCATTTTATCAGAGCGGGCTTTGTCATATTTTTTTTCCTCATCATCCATGTAATTCACCTTGCTCATCTCCAATTGCAATGCATGTTGATTCGTTGAGGGGTTTCCATAATGCCGGGTAATATAGCCTCCTTTGAAAGGATGATTATGGCTTACCGAATAAGATCCATGATCGAGTGTGCTAAGTGTTGTTTCGATTAAGCCTGGTGAAGCTGATGTGCCATCGGCATCACCTAAAATTAAATCAGGAAATTTCGCTTTATATATCGTGGGCACAGATTGACGAATGGAATGACAATCCCACAACAACACTTTGCCGAATTGTTTTTTTGTTTCAGTCAACAGTTTTTCAATCTGCATATGATAGGGTTTGTAATACAACTCTACCCTTCGCTTCACTTCTGGCAGTTCTACTTCAATACGTTCGTCTTTATAAATCGATTCACCCAGAAAATTAGTGGCAGGGCAAAGCCCTGTGATAATTCTTCCGTCATTGTAAAGTGGCTTGCTATGCGGATCGCGATTTAAGTCGATCACCCAGCGGCTATAGTTAGCGGATATCATAGTGATGCCCATAGCAGGAACAAAATCATAGAGCTTATCCACAAACCACTCCGTATCATCCGGGGATTTAATCATGGACCGTTTGTACTGATCCTTCACCTCATCGGGAAAAACACTTC
>JANOUH010000391.1:0-21425 GCA_031416795.1 Cytophagales bacterium
GATAAAGAGACGCAGATACTTTGGGGCATTCGGGATTTTGAATCCCGCTTTAAGCGAAAGCCAGAAGGTATGTGGTTAGCGGAAACGGCTGTAGATACGGAAACGTTGGAGTTATTAGCTGAACACAAAATTAAATTTACCATCCTGGCTCCACGACAGGCAAAGGCTGTCAGAAAGATTGGGTCGGAGGATTGGACAGAAGTAAATGATCGCTCTGTCAACACAAAAAAAGTATATCAATGCAATCTCCCCAGTGGAAAATCCATCGCTTTATTTTTTTATGATGGTGACATCTCGCAAGGAATAGCCTTCAATGGTTTATTGAATGATGGAAAAGGATTTGCTGATCGGTTACTTAATTCACTTGATTTTCAGGATCATGAATCTCAACTTGTGCATGTTGCAACGGATGGAGAAACTTATGGTCATCATCACAAACATGGTGAGATGGCACTGGCCTTTTGTCTGGATTTTATCGAGAAGGATGACCGTGTAAATCTGACAAATTACGCTCAGTTCTTGGGCAAGAATCCACCCAAAGATGAAGCTAAGATTATTGAGAATAGCTCATGGAGTTGTGTTCATGGAGTAGAGCGATGGAGAGCAAATTGCGGTTGTAATGGTGGTAAACCTGGATGGCATCAGCTTTGGCGTAAACCACTACGCGAATCCTTGGATTGGTTAAGTGAACGTGTTTCTGATATTTTTCAGCGCGAAGCATCGAAAGTAGTAAAAGATCCATGGAAGGCACGAAACGAATATATTAATGTCGTTCTAAAAAGAAATGATGATAACGTCAAGCGATTTTTAAAGGATCATGCATTAAGTGATGCTCATCCAAATCAGATCTTACGTATCATGGAAATGCAACGGCATGCTATGCTGATGTATACAAGTTGTGGTTGGTTCTTTGATGAGATCTCCGGTATCGAAACCATTCAGGTGATGCAGTATGCCTGTCGGGTAATTCAATTAGCGAATCAGATATGCAATGAGGATCTCGAATTAGAATTTATCAAAAGACTTTCTGAAGCACCGAGCAACGCAGCTGCTTATGAAACAGGAGATGAGGTGTATAAGAAGCTCGTACTTCCAGCACGAACAAACTTGCAACGTGTGGGAATGCACTATGCGGTATCATCTATTTTTGAAGATGAGCCAGAGTCACTTACCATTTTTAATTACAGTACATCCAACGAAGCTTTTATTAAAAAAGAAGCAGGAGAACAAAAACTTGTTTTGGGTATCACTAAAGTAAAATCATTGGTTACCCGATCGGAAAAGAAATTTGCATTCGCTGTAATTTACTTGGGCAAGCATAATATCATTGGTAATATTTCGCTGGACATGGAACCGGATGAATTTGCCAGTATGCAATTCAGGATGGTGAAGGCTTTTGAAGAGGGCAGATTGGGCGAGATGATTGGATTGATTCAAATGTATTTTGGTCCTGATAAATATACCATCTGGCATCTCTTTCAGGATGAGAAGAGAAAAATTCTGGATATGATAGCGCGCGAAAGTATGGCTGAGTTAGAAAGTTCATTGCGAAGGAGCTACAATCGCGATTATCCACTGATCAATGCTTTGTCAACAAACAATATTCCAATACCACCCGCCTATAAAACCACCTTTGAGTACATTTTGAATGCCGATCTGGTAAGGCTTTTGCAATCTGATAAAATCAATATTAAGGAAATGGAACGTATCGCTGCCGAGTTGGATCGATGGAGCCTCAAGATTGAAGATCCGGATAAGTTATCGCGTATGGCAGGCGAGAGCATCTACAAAGAACTTAAGAGAATAAGTAGTGAAAGGGAGAATGTGAAAAGAATTCAACGACTGAATAGAATGTTTCCTATTCTTGATAAGTTCAATCTTGACCCCAACCTTCATAAAAGTCAGAATCTATATTTTGAGATATCGATGGAGAATAAAAAAAAACCAGTAGAAGAGAAGGAAAGTGAATGGGTTGATTATTTCAATCTACTCGGTGCTAATCTCGGTGTTAAAGTGGAATGAAAAATTTAAGCCACCTCGGCCTTCACCTGCAACTTATCCAGGTAATCCCATACCAGACTGCTTGCCCCTAAAATTGGAGCGGCCTGATTTTGCATCGCAGAAGGAAGCACCTTTATTTTTCCTCTGAAGAGTGGCATCAGGTTAGCTTCCATATGCTTGATGGTTGGACGGAAGATCAGATCACCAGCCATTGATAAACCTCCAAAAAGGAAAATAGCTTCGGGGTCTGTATGAACAACTGATTCAGCCAGTTTCATACCTAAAATTCTGCCCGTATATTCGTAAGCTTCTTTAGCCACAACATCTCCACGGTTGGCGGCTTCGGTGATCATCTTGGTGTTAAGATCTTCAAAACTAATACCTCTCAATTCACTTGGCTCAAGGTGATCAGCCAATAATTTATAGACCGTTCTTTTTATGCCGGTTGCTGATACATAGGTTTCAAGGCAACCACGCTTGCCGCAATTGCAATAACGGCCATTGGGGTTAACTGAAGTGTGACCAACTTCTCCTGCAATACCATGATGACCATTCAGCAGTACTCCTCCACAAACAAAACCACTTCCAAGGCCGGTGCCAAGAGTAATCACCACGAAGTCTTTCATGTTTTTGGCATTGCCATAAATCATCTCACCAACGGCCGCAGCATTGGCGTCATTGGTCAGTATGCAAGGAACTCCAAATTCATCTTTGAACATTCTTGCTAATGGAAGCACGCCTTTCCATTTCAAATTGGTTGCACGCTCAATGTTTCCAGTGTAGTAATTTCCATTTGCTGCACCAACACCAATACCGACAATGCGGGAAGAGGAAGGGATTTCGGAAATCCCCTTACGAAGTGCGTCTGCCATCGCATCAAAATATTCTTGAAACTGCTCATATTGAGGAGTGGGAATATTACCCTGATGCAATACATTTCCTTCACGATCTACGATACCGTATTTCGTATTAGTACCTCCGATGTCAATGCCGATGGTTAAATCTTTCATGGGCTATGGTTAGATGGAAAGAATTTTAGCTATTCGTAATGACTCGCTATCAATCTCATGAATGTGATTAATGATCGTATCAAAACTGTTATACACGATTACATTATTTCTGATGCCTACCATAACATCCTTTTCGCCTTTGATTAAACCTTCTACAGCAGCGATACCCATTTTACTGGCCAATACGCGGTCAAAATAAGTAGGAGTGCCTCCGCGTTGAAGGTGGCCAAGAATGGTAACCTTGATATCAAAATAATTATTTCGTGCTGAAAATTTATTGGCAAGCTCCATCGCTCCACCTAACTTACTTCCTTCAGCGACTACAATCAGACTGGATTTCTTATTCGTCTTTCCTCCTTCGTCCAGCTTATTAAAAAGCTCTTCCAGTGTAATTGATTCTTCAGGAATAATGGTAGCAACAGCGCCTCCGGCAATGCCGCAGTTAAGGGCAATGTAACCGGAATTGCGACCCATTACTTCAATAAAGAAAAGACGATTGTGCGAGATCGCAGTGTCGCGTATTTTATCGATTGCTTCTACAGCAGTATTGGTAGCTGTATCATAACCGATTGTATAATCAGTACCCGCTAAATCATTATCAATAGTACCCGGAATACAAATGGATGGAATAGCGTATTCTTCGTAAAATTTATGGAGACCGGTGAATGTTCCATCACCACCAATGGCTACCAGGGAATCAATCCCATGCTTTTTTAAATTACCAAATGCCTTTTCGCGACCTTCCGGAGTGCGAAACTCAGCGCTTCTTGCTGATTTTAAAATCGTGCCGCCACGTTGAATAATGTTACCAACAGATCGCGCACCAAGTTTCACAATCTCGCCACTAATCATGCCTTCGTAACCTTGCATGATTCCGTAAACTTCTTTTTGGTAATAGATAGAAGCTCTTACTACAGCGCGTAGCGCAGCATTCATTCCAGGAGCATCTCCACCAGAGGTAAACACTCCAATCTTCGAAATTTTTGAATCCATTCGTTTAGTCGAAGGTCCAAAAATACAGTTAAAAGAATGTTTTACAAGAAGATTAAAAGTTATTCAGATTTCAATCGTTTGAAATAATTGATCAGTCCGTTGGTTGAAGCATCGTGAGAAGAAATTACGTCCTGTGAAGTAAGTTCAGGAAGAATTTTTTTGGCTAACACTTTTCCTAATTCCACACCCCATTGATCGAAACTGAAGATATTCCAAATCGCACCTTGCACAAATATTTTATGCTCATATAATGCGATGAGAGTGCCAAGAGTATGCGGGGTAAGTTTCTTGAACATGATTGAATTAGTTGGTCTGTTACCACTAAACACCCGGTATGGAAGATGAAATTTTATATCTTCATTACTCATGCCTGAATCTCGGAGTTCCTTCTCCACTTGCTCTTCCGTTTTACCGAGCATTAACGCCTCGGTTTGTGCGAAGTAGTTAGATAAAAGTTTGTCATGGTGATCTCCAATCTGATTATGACTTATTGCTGGCGCAATGAAATCACAGGGTATTAGTTTAGTGCCTTGATGTATTAACTGATAGAAAGCATGCTGTCCGTTAGTACCAGGCTCACCCCAAATTATCGGGCCAGTTTGATAAAGTATAGGTTGTCCATTTCGATCAATGGATTTGCCATTACTCTCCATGTTTCCTTGCTGAAAGTAAGCAGCAAACCGATGAAGATATTGATCATAAGGGAGTATAGCCTCTGAGTGTGCGTCAAAGAAATTTGAATACCATACTCCTAAAAGTGCGAGTATAACCGGTATGTTTTTTTCAAAAGGCTCATCCTTAAAATGATGGTCTGCTTCATGCGCTCCTTCAAGCAACTGTTTGAAATTCTCAAAGCCTATGGTACAGGCGATCGATAATCCAATTGAAGACCACAGCGAATAGCGGCCACCTACCCAATCCCAAAACACAAACATATTTTCAGAGGCAATGCCAAATGCAGTAACAGCCTTTGTGTTGGTTGAAACCGCTACAAAGTGTTTAGCTACATCGCCTTTGCCTGATGTTTTTTCCATGAACCATGCTTTAGCAGATTCGGCATTCGTCATTGTTTCCTGTGTGGTGAAAGTCTTTGAGGCAATGATGAAGAGTGTAGTTTCTGGATTCAATTTTTTTATTGTCTCTGCGATGTGCGTGCCGTCAACATTGGAAACGAAATGTGGGATGATGTTTTTGTGATACGGTCTTAAAGCCTCACTAACCATAAGGGGTCCTAAATCAGAACCACCAATGCCTATGTTTACAATATCGGTAATGGCTTTCCCTGTATGCCCTTTCCATTCTCCATTTAATAATCGGCTTGAGAAATTCTGAATCTGATCAAGCACCGCATTAACTTCAGGCATCACATTTTCTCCATCTAGGTAGATAGGAGTACTGGATATGTTTCTTAATGCGATATGCAGCACTGAGCGGTGCTCAGTTTGATTGATTTTATCTCCATGAAACATCCCATCGATAGCATCCTTCAATTGAACTTCATGAGCCAGATTGAAAAGTAAATTCATGGTTTCTTCAGTGACTATGTTTTTGGAATAGTCGATGAGAATATCATTGAGTTTTAATTGAAATTTCTCAAATCGCTTTGGATCTTCCTCAAATAGCTCGCGCATATGTGTTGCCTGCATCGTTAAAAGATGTCCGGTCAACAATTGCCATGAAGTTGTTTCTGCAGGATTAATGGAGGGTAACATAATCTGGTTAATTTGTAAATAGGATAGCCCTAAAATGTGAAGTGCACGAAATTAGAAATTGGAGTTAACTTTTGAAGGGAACCTCATCAATAAAGAATGCGTATCAACCGCCTACAACCTTTTTAAGGTTTTCGATCAATCCTTCCCACAAATCTTGCAGTTCTTCCAGATCATCAATATCAGAATAATCAATCACTTTGAGAAAAGTGGTTTGTGTGAGTTCGTTTATTTCTAATCGCAATTCGAAATAGGACGGATCCTTTTCATCTTCTTTTGTTTCAGGAAGATATTCGAATCGTGCAAAGTGATTAGTGCGATGAGAAGACATCATTGCCTTATGCTCTTCATGATCCCAAACAAAAGTGAAAACTTTCTCAGGACTTATGTTAACGTCATCGGCAAACCATTCTGATAATCCACTCGCAGTTTGAATATACGGATAAAGCATTTTTGTCGAAGCATGGATCTCAAAATCGGCATTGAATAGTTTTTTAGTTCCTTTAACCATATGGGCTTCGTTTTGATTTTAATTTAGATGAATTTTTTCTTAACGACAAATTAAAAGACAAAATCCTCGCTCTTAAAAAAAACCAGGAGAGGGAAGGACATTAATATCGATTAAAGGTCACAATATAGGTGATCTTTGATGATCGGCTACTAATGATTTTATTATGAGGCGAGCTTCTTAAAACAAATTCAGAAATGCCCATAAATTTTATTATTGGATTCCAGACAAACTCTCTTCCCTTAGCAGATTTGAGTTGCTTCTCTCTGTTTTGCTCCTCTGGTTTACTTGAAAATTGTTCAGTATATACTACTTTCAAGGTTGAAATCGATGTGTATTCCCTTTTCCCTTATCAGCATTGTGAGAAGCGAAGCGGGCCTCAAGATTTGGAGTAAAACCAATGTAGATTTTGCTACTGCTGTTAGTAAAATTGTATGAGCATATTAAGTAGCGCGGGGGGAGTTGAACCCCCGTCCGCCAGCTGGCGGATATGAATCCAACTAATTGCTGGTTGATTTAATGATGTTCCCAACGAATTCTCTTCCCTTAGCAGATTTGAGTTCTTTCTCTCTTTTTTGGGCCTCTCCCTTGGTGGTGAATTGCTCACTATAAACTGCTTTCCAAGGTTGAAATCGATGCGTATACCCTTTTCCCTTATCAGCATCATGAGAAGCCAAGCGGGCCTCAAGATTCGAAGTAAATCCAATGTAAATTTTATGATAAGTAACGCTGAAAAGAACGTATACGGTGAACACAAACTGCTGTTAGTAAAATTGTTAGAACATATTAAGTAGCGGGGGGGGAGTTGAACCCCCGTCCGCCAGCTGGCGGATATGAATCATACTATTAATGTGATGACTTAACAAGACATATACTGTGAAAATGATTCAAGTAAAAAGATACAACAGAATTAACAAGTAGCGCGGGGGGGAGTTGAACCCCCGACCTTTGGGTTATGAATCCAACGCTCTAACCACCTGAGCTACCGCGCCAATTTACTTTTCTATTCTTTTAGTTGAACCCCTGTCCGCCAGCTGGCGGATATCAATCCAACGCTCTTTCCGATAGCAATCGAAACACCTGAGCTCCGTCTTTATTCTTAATAAAATCATTAATCAGCTTGAGAGATAAATGCACTATTCCGATTGATTGATGCCTCTTACCCTGATTTTGAGGCGCAAACATACAAACTTTTCTCATTATCAAAATACACCGATCGATGGTGTGTGATATTTTCTTAAAAAAATAAATGGCCTCGTTTTTGAAGTTATCTTTGACGCGCGCGTATGAAAAAAATCGATAAGCTAATTCTGGCTTCTTTTCTGGGTCCATTTATTCTCACCTTTTTGGTAGTGGTATTCATCCTTCTCAATATCCACATGCTCAAATATTTTGATGATATCATTGGTAAAGATCTGGGCTGGGATGTTATAGGTCAGTTGCTTTTCTATTTTGCCATCTTTAACACCCCCGTGGCACTTCCTTTAGCTGTACTACTTTCTTCCTTGATCACCTTTGGCAATCTTGGTGAGCATTTTGAACTGACAGCTATTAAAAGCCTGGGGATTTCATTGTTAAGAAGTCTTCTGCCAATTTTTGTCTTTGTCTTGTTTGTAACAGGGGGCGCTTTTATTGTTGGTAACTACATGGTGCCTAAAGCAGCTTTGGAAGCTTATAGTCTATTATACGACATCAAGCAGAAAAAACCAGCACTTGACTTACGGCAAGGAGCATTCTATAATGCTATTCCTGATATCAGTATTAAAGTCAATGAAAAATTGCCTGACGAAGGTATTTTAAAAGGCATCATCATTTATGATCACCGGAATAGAGCAGGCAACAAGGAAGTGACGGTAGCTGATTCGGGAAGAATGTATACGTTCTTGAATGATCAGTATCTGAAACTGGAGTTATTTAACGGTTATAATTATATCGAGGGAACAGGCTCAGGTACCGATATTTCTTCAGGTCAAGGTAATGAAGAAACTTATCGAAAAACCAAGTTCTCTAAAACGCAAATTGTATTTGATCTCTCTTCTTTCGGATTAAATCGTACTGACAAAAAATGGTTTCAGAGCAACCGTATTATGCGTAATATGAATGAGCTTAGGTATGATATGGACTCAGTGAATAGAGAGATTAAAACACAGAAACTCGGTATTTATATAAGCAGTAGTCAGTTGTTTAATTACCATCTGAAAAAAGATACGGTTGTCTGGCCGGCAGAGATTAAGAAACTTAAACGGGAAAGAGATTCACTGGCACAAATTAAAAGCGAAGCTAAAGTAGAACCCAGCAGTTACAACACTCCAATAACGGATGTTGCTCGTAAATCACGGGAGGGTAACATACAGATTTCGGAGAAGGTAAAATCAGTTTCTGACAGTATCTTTAAAATACCGTATACCCGTAGCGAAATAAGTGTAGCATCCAACCAGGTGCGAACAGTTAAAAGCCAGCTTTTCAATTACAATGAACAAATCAAATCCCATGGTGATAGATTTATTGAATTTGACGTGCAGTGGCATAAAATACTGGCTAATTCCATTGCCTGCATTGCCATGTTCCTGATCGGAGCTCCACTTGGCTCAATTATTAAAAAAGGGGGACTGGGCGTGCCAGTGTTGGTTTCTATCTTATTCTTCATCGTTTTCTATGTTCTATCCTTGATGGGTGAAAAATGGGCCAAACAGGGTGTTCTTGCGGTAAGTGAGGGGATGTGGCTTGCCAACTCCATACTAATGATTATTGGATTATTGTTCTTAAAGCAGGCCAGGGCGGATGCTCGTCTTTTTGATGCCGACTTCTATAATGTCGTTTGGGATAAGCTAAAACGCAGATTCACTAAAACTGCACCAACGAACTTTGAGATTTAACTTGCTTTTTAATGCTGATAAGGATAGTTTTGCGCGTTAAAAATAGAAAAAGATAAACTTTACAAGAGATGTACCTCAATTCAGAAAAGAAGCAGGAATTGTTTAGCAAGCATGGTTTTGCTAAGAAAAAGAATGATACGGGCTCACCAGAGTCACAAATCGCATTGTTTACCTACCGGATTAATCACTTGACGACACATTTGAAAGGTCAAAGAAAAGATTATTCCACTCAGACAGGTCTTTTAAGGTTGGTAGGACAACGTAAGAAGTTGCTCAATTACCTTCAGAGAACCAATATCGAAAGATACAGATCAATACTTGCCGATCTGGAGCTAAGAAAATAAGCATTCACTTTTATCAAACAGGGAATCAGTCAGATTCCCTTTTGTTTTTTTATAAACTACCCGAAAAGCTGTGAATTGTAGGCTTTTCTTAATAACTCATATCTAATGAATACAACTATTATAACTAAGTCCTGTGCGCTTCCTGATGGACGCCAGATTACTATTGAAACTGGAAAACTTGCCCGTCAGGCCGATGGCGCTGTTGTACTTCGCATGGGCAATACAATGCTACTGGCAACTGCGGTTGCTTCACAAACTGCCAAGGATGGAGTAGACTTTTTGCCTATGTCTGTTGACTATCAGGAAAGGTTCGCTTCTACAGGTAAAATACCTGGAGGCTTCCTGAAGCGTGAAGGAAGACTTTCTGATTACGAAATCCTGATTAGCCGTTTGGTGGATCGTGCGATTCGTCCTCTTTTTCCTGATGACTATCATGCTGAAACACAAATAGCTATTCAACTTATTTCGGGTGATCTCAATGCGTTGCCTGATGCGCTCGCTGCTTTTGCCGCCTCCGCTGCCCTGTCAGTTTCTGATATTCCTTTTCAAGGGCCAATTTCAGAAGTGAGGATTATAAGGCTTGATGGTAAGCACATTATCAATCCTTCATTAGAGCAAAAAGAAAAGGCTGATTTTGAATTTATCGTAGCTGCCTCCATTGATAATATTTTGATGGTGGAAGGTGAGTGTAAGGAAATCAGTGAGACCGATATGCTTGAAGCATTGAAACTGGCCCATGATGCCATAAAGGTGCAGTGCCAGTTGCAGCTGGATCTCGCTGAAGCAGCTGGAAAAACTCAGAAGAGAGTATATCAGCATGAAGTGAAGGACGAAGCTTTTAAGGCAGAGCTTTTCAAATTGCTTTATGATAAGGTCTATGAGGTAGCCCGGCAACAGCTTGCCAACAAGCATCAGAGATCAGAACTGTTTGGTAAGATCGCAGAGGATTACCTCGCCTCACTGCCAGAAGATACAACAGTAAGTAAGGACCTCGTAAAGAAGTATTACAAAGACATACAAAAGGCGGCATGCCGCAATCTTGTTCTTAATGAAAAGGTTCGTTTGGATGGCCGTAAGACAAATGAAATCAGACAGATAACATCTGAGATTGACTATCTGCCTTCTGCCCACGGATCTTCCGTTTTCACACGTGGAGAAACTCAGTCGTTAACTACAGTAACACTAGGTACTAAGCTGGATGAGCAGATGATTGACGGTGCCATGTTTGATGGAACCAACAAGTTCATCTTACACTATAATTTTCCAGGTTTTTCTACAGGAGAAGTGAAACCAAACCGTGGTCCTGGCAGAAGAGAAGTTGGTCATGGAAATCTTGCCATGAGAGCTTTGAAGCAAGTGCTTCCCAACATGACGGAGAGTCCTTATACGATCCGCGTAGTATCCGACATTCTTGAATCAAACGGTTCATCATCGATGGCTACGGTATGCGCTGGTTCACTGGCGTTGATGGATGCTGGCATTAAGATTTCTTCTCCTGTATCCGGTATCGCTATGGGTATGATCTCCGATAGCGCTACTAAGAAATATGCTATCCTTTCCGATATTCTCGGTGATGAAGATCACCTTGGGGACATGGACTTTAAAGTTACGGGTACTGAAAAAGGTATTACGGCCTGCCAGATGGACTTGAAGGTTGACGGATTAACGTACGATGTTTTAAGAGAAGCATTGGATCAAGCCAAGGAGGGTCGTCTTCATATCTTAAATGAAATGAAGAAAACCATTGCCGTATCCAAGGCTGATTTGAAGCCACATGCTCCTCGTGCTGTCACCATTAGCATTGAAAAAGAAATGATAGGCGCGGTAATCGGGCCTGGCGGTAAAGTAGTCCAGGAAATCCAAAAGACCACCGGTGCAACCATCGTTATTGAAGAAGTTGGAAATAGAGGTATCGTCAATATTTTTGCTACAAACCAGGATGTTATGGATGCTGCAGTGAGACGTGTGAAAGCGATCGTTGCAGTTCCAGATGTAGGTGAGGTATATGATGGTGTTGTGAAGTCAATTATGCCCTTTGGTGCTTTCGTTGAATTTATGCCAGGCAAGGACGGATTATTACATATTTCTGAAATCAAATGGGAACGTCTCGAGACGATGGAGGGTGTAATGGAAGTAGGTGAGCAGGTAAAAGTAAAACTGGTGGAAGTAGATAAAAAGACAGGCAAGTATCGTCTATCACGTAAAGTGCTATTACCAAAACCCCCTAGAAAAGAAGAAACAGCTTCTGCTTAAAAAGCTTGCGAATAAAGCTTTTTGGAACTAATTTTTCGACTTTACGTGTTTAGAATTTAACCACTAGATAACGCAATGAGACAGTTAAAGATCAGCAAGCAGATCACTAACCGCGAGAGCCAATCACTGGATAAGTATCTTCAGGAGATCGGTAAGGTTGATCTGCTGACACCTGATGAAGAGGTTGAACTCGCAAAGAGAATTAAAGACGGTGATCAAATTGCATTAGAGAAATTGACGAAGGCCAACTTGCGCTTTGTGGTTTCTGTAGCAAAACAATATCAGAATCAGGGACTTTCCCTTGGGGATCTAATCAATGAAGGAAACCTCGGATTGATTAAGGCTGCTCAACGCTTTGATGAAACCCGTGGTTTCAAATTCATTTCTTATGCTGTATGGTGGATCCGTCAGTCTATTCTACAGGCATTAGCTGAACAATCACGCATCGTTCGTTTGCCATTGAACCGGGTAGGTTCACTGAACAAAATATCCAAAACGTTTTCAGAGCTAGAGCAGAAGTATGAACGCGAACCTTCTCCGGAAGAGTTAGCAGAAGTACTTGAAGTGACTTCCGCTGAAGTGGTGGACACTATGAATATCTCAGGGCGTCATGTTTCTATGGATGCTCCCTTTGTGCAAGGTGAAGAGAATAGTTTATTGGATGTATTGGAGAACGACAGTGAAGAAACTCCGGACTCAGGCTTAATGACTGATTCTTTGAGAAGGGAAGTTCAGCGCGCATTATCCACATTGACTCAGCGCGAGTCGGATGTGATCGCCTTATATTTTGGTTTGAATGGTGAGCATGCTATGACACTTGAAGAAATCGGTGAGAAGTTCAATTTGACTCGCGAACGTGTGCGCCAGATCAAAGAAAAAGCCATTCGCAGGTTACGTCATACTTCAAGAAGCAAAGCATTAAAGCCTTATTTAGGTTAATAGTATGTCATGTAAGTATAAAATGAAGGGTCTCATCATGTGAGACCCTTTTTATTAATCACTTTAAAAAAGCAAGATTATGGAAGGGGATAAAGTAAAAGTGTTGATCATCGGTTCAGGCCCAGCCGGATATACAGCGGCCATCTATGCTGCACGGGCAGGACTAACTCCAGTGCTTTATACAGGTGGCCAATCTGGCGGACAGCTAACGACCACGAATGATGTAGAGAACTTTCCCGGTTATCCGGAAGGAATAAATGGTCCTCAGATGATGATGGACCTGCAAAAGCAAGCCGAGCGTTTCGGAACAAAAGTGAATTATGGATTAGTTACCTCGGTGGATTTTTCTTCTTACCCGTTAAAAGTTGTGGTAGACGAAAAAGATATAATTATAGCGGAGACGATCATCATTGCAACAGGAGCCACTGCTAAGTATTTAGGCATACCCTCCGAAGAGACGTATGCGAATCGGGGAGTGTCTGCCTGTGCCGTATGTGATGGTTATTTTTACAGAGGCAAAGAAGTTGCGGTAGTGGGTGCAGGAGACTCCGCAGCAGAAGAGGCCACTTATCTTTCGAAGCTTTGCACGAAGGTCCATTTGATTGTACGAAGAGATGAAATGAGAGCATCTAAAATCATGCAGCAAAGGGTGTTAAGCTCGCCAAATATTGAGATCCATTGGAATACAGAAACAGACGAGATCCTTGGAGATGATAACGGTGTGAATGGAGTTCGCTTATCCAATACCAAGACCGGAGAGAAGAAGGACATTGCCGTTCTGGGTTTCTTTTTAGCCATCGGCCATAAGCCAAACACCGACATCTTTAAAGGTCAATTGGATATGGATGAGTCTGGATATCTGAAGGTGCAACCTGGATCAACAATCACCAATGTGGAAGGAGTATTTGCTGTAGGAGATGTGGCCGACCGTGTGTATAGACAAGCTATTACAGCGGCTGGTAGCGGTTGTATGGGCGCACTGGATGCCGAGAAGTTTTTGGCTGCGAAGGAAATGGAAACGGTTCATTGATAAACTGAATGGATATTAAACTGGATATATTAGTTTTAGCAGCTCATCCTGATGATGCTGAATTAGGATGCGGTGGAACTATCACTAAACATGTGGCGCTTGGATATCGCGTTGGAGTAATCGATTTTACAAGAGGTGAATTAGGCACGCGCGGCACTGTACAAACCCGTGATGCTGAAGCTGCAGAATCAGCTAAAATATTAGGGCTTTCTGCTCGTGAGAATTTAAACTTTCGGGATGGCTTTTTTCAAAATGACGAACAGCATAAACTCGAAGTAGCCAAAGTCATTCGCAAGTATCAGCCGGAAATTATTCTGGCCAACGCCATCTATGATCGTCATCCTGATCATGGAAAAGGAGCGGGCCTTTCATTTGATGCTTGCTTCATCGCAGGCCTGGTAAAAATTGAGACTACACACGATGGAAAGAAACAACTTCCGTGGAGGCCGAAGGTATTGTATCACTACATACAAAGCCAATATATTCAACCTGATTTTATCGTAGATATTTCAGAACACTGGAACATCAAGATGGAATCTATTCGTGCTTTCAAAACTCAGTTTTACGATCCGAATAGCAATGAGCCGGAGACCTATATATCGAATCCTGCTTTCATGAAGATGCTGGAATCACGAGCACAGGAGTATGGACACGCTATTGGTGTTAAATTTGGTGAAGGCTTTACCGTGAGAAGAAGTATTGGCGTTGATCACTTATTCTCTATTAAATGAAGTAAGCCACAGATTCACTGATTGTAATCTGTGAATCTGTGGCTAAATATTACGGAGCTAATCTTCTGATGATCCACTCATCTTTCGCCTCTCCTTTGTAAAACACAATGCGGTCGTGTAATCGACTTGGTCTTCCTTGCCAGAATTCAATTTCAAAAGGTTCTACAGCATAACCTCCCCATTGATGTGGCTTGGGTATCAATTCCTGATCTTGATATTTTTTCTCCAGTTCTTTCACACGATCTTCCAAAAGTAAACGATCACTAATCACACTACTTTGTGGCGATGCCCACGCCCCAATCTGACTTCCCCGTGGGCGGCTCTGAAAATATTTTTCGGATGTAGCTTCATCTACACGATGACTAACCCCCTCAATACGCACTTGTCTTTCTAACTCGGGCCAAAAGAAAGTAAGCGCACAGGCGGGATTATTCTCCAGTTCCTTACCTTTCTGACTATGATAATTGGTATAGAATAAAAACTTGCTGTGCTCTATTCCCTTCAGCAAAACAATTCTTGCGGATGGCCTTCCTTCGACTGTTACCGTAGATAACGTCATGGCGTTGGCCTCCAATACCTCCGCGCGCAAAGCTTCATCAAACCACTTCTCAAAGTGGTGAATAGGATCTTTACCGATCGAGCTAGCTTCAAGTGTTTCTTTCGCGTATTCTTTTCGAATTTCTGAGAGGGAAATCATAATCGCTTTATATTTTGTCAAAAATTAGTAAATCCAAAGTTTGCATCTCACAAAAACCTTGTCTTTCTTAAGATTAAATTCGAGAGAAACGGTAATCGCTGTAAGGCTTTCATTAAACCGAGAACGATATGGAGTTTTTTGAATATCGAAATAAGATTGATTTGCAAAAGGGAAGACTATTATTGTCGGAACCTTATTTGGCCGATCCTAACTTTGAACGCACCGTAATTTTACTTACCGAACATAATGAAGAAGGTTCTGTGGGTTTCATCCTAAACAAACCCTCTGAATCGAACGTAAGTGAAGTGATGGAAGATTTAAAAGGGCTAGAAGCTCAAATCTTCATAGGCGGCCCTGTGCAACAGGATACATTGCATTTTATTCACCGATGTGCAAATTTGGAAGATGCTATTGAATTGGAAAATGGAATATACTGGGGAGGTAATTTTGAACAACTGGTATCTATGGTTGAAACAGGTAAGTTTTTAGTATCCGATATCAAATTCTTTTTAGGCTATAGCGGATGGTCGCCCGACCAATTGCAGGAAGAGCTAAAGCTCAATTCATGGATTGTCAGCGATCGGGTTTCTCATGAGCTGATCTTTGAGACTCTGCCCGACCAAATGTGGAAAAGAGCTATGCATGAGTTGGGAGGCCGTTTTTCAGTTTATTCGAATTACCCGGCCGATCCCCGGATGAATTAAAGGATTTTACTATTTTTACCGTCCCTTTAAAGGGTTTAATGATGGAAAACGAAAAAGAGGTGAACCAAGAGAATGAATTGGTTGCAGGGGAGGAAGGTTCCGGTTCTGCGTTTGCAGTAGCAGAGGAAAAGTCTTCTGATAAAGAAGCTTCAATAGTGGTTGTTAATGCCATTGAATCTGATGAACATGTACTTCCTGATTATTCACATCTCTCTAAAAAAGAGCTGGTGGAAGTAGTGAAAGAATTAGCCAAGAGTGAGGATTTTAAAAAGTCTGATACAGTTCTTAAGGAAATAAAGCCTTTGGTTGATGAAATCAGAGCGCATGAAAAATCGGAAGCACTCATCAAATTTAAAAATGAAGGTGGAGTAGAAGACGATTTTGAATATCGTCTTGATGAACTGGATCATTCTTTCGATGCAACATTAAAACTTCTGCGCGATAAGAGAAATCAATTCTATAAAAGCCAGGAGGAGAGAAAAACAGAGAACCTTCGCAAGAAGAATGAAATACTGGAACAGCTTCGTGTGTTAATCGATGGTGAAGACAATCCAAACTCGTTTCATATATTCAAAGATCTACAGGAGAAATGGAAGCAAGTTGGCCCTGTGCCGATGTCAAACATGAAGACATTATGGGCCAATTATAACGCGCTAATCGATCGGTTTTATGATCATCGCTCCATATACTTCGAACTAAAAGAATTAGATCGTAAAAGAAACCTGGAAGCCAAACTTGATATTTGCGTTAAAGCAGAACGGTTAAGCGAAGTGGCTCTTATCAAAGACGCGGTGCAGGAATTGAATGAGCTGCACAATGAATTCAAGCATTTTGGCCCTGTGCCCAAGGAAGATCAGGAGCCGGTATGGCAGCGTTTTAAGAAAGCTTCTGATAGCGTTTATGAAAGAAGAGATGCTTTCGTAGCCGGACTTCAGGTTGAGTTGCACAAGAATATGGAGACCAAAGCGGAGCTGCTCACGGAAATAGATACCTTTTCTTCGTTTGCAACAGATCGCATCAAAGACTGGAACCAGAAGACCCAACAGATTTTAGAGCTTCAAAAGAAATGGGATGCGGTAGGAGCAGTGCCCCGCGCGAAAGCAAAAGACCTGAACAAAAAATTCTGGTCCGCTTTTAAAACATTCTTTCATAACAAAGGCATCTTCTTTAAAAAGCTTGATGAAGAACGCAGTAACAACCTGAAAGCCAAGCAGGAATTAGTGAAGCGTGCACTTGAGTTGAAAGTGAGTGAAGACTGGTCGAAGACATCGCAGGAGATGATCGAACTTCAGAAGAAGTGGAAGGAAATCGGACCGGTGCCTGAAAAGCAGAGAGAAAAAATTTATAAGGAGTTTAAAGAGGCGTGTGATTTCTTCTTTGAGCAACGAAGAGGCATACAGGAAAAGGCCGATCTTGAGCAGGAAGAAAATCTAAAGAAGAAGGATGCCATTATTGAAGTAGTGATGCAGGCGGTGAAAGACAAAACGGGATCACGCGAAGCGCTACCCGAACTGCAAGCGCAATTCAATGCCATTGGTTTTGTACCTAAAAATGCCATGGCTTCTGTAAGGAGTCGCTTCAACGATGCGGTATCAAAGTATATTGAATCTATTGGAGGACTGAATGCGGATGAAAAAGAACGCATCAATCTGGAGTCTCAACTTTCCAATTTACGAAGCGACCCACAGGCCGAACGCAAAATCTATCAGAAGGAGCAGACCTTGAGAAAGCAAATCACGAAGGCTGAAAATGATCTGGCCGTATTGCGCAATAACCTGGAGTTTTTTGGACGCTCAAAAAATGCCGAAAAGCTCAAGGAAGAATTCAATGGTAAGATCGAAGAAGCCAATCAGCATTTGATTGAGTTAAAAAAACAATTGAAACTGCTGAAAACAGTATAAAGAGGCCTTGTAAAACCAAAGTCTTCCCTTATTTTTGCACCTCGTTTTAGCCTCTTATCTCATCCGCCAGCTGGCGGAAACTGACTCGTAATCAGTAGCTAAGAGAAGTAAATAAAGGAATTAGCCTCCTTAGCTCAGCTGGTAGAGCAACTGACTTGTAATCAGTAGGTCGCTGGTTCGATTCCGGCAGGGGGCTCTAAAAGCCATATTTAGCTCAAAAATGGCACTTAGGGAACAAAATAGGGAACATTAAGACGGTTCCCTATTTTTGTTTTATTCCTTCATGATGAAATCTGGTTCTTCTTGATGTAGTCAGCAAAGTCGGCCGGTGATATTCTGACGAACTTCCCGAACTTCAAATATGGTATCTCACCATTGCGACACATCCTGGCTATCGTCTCCGGGTGTACTTTCATCATGGCAGCTACTTCGTCTACCGTGTAGTATTCTGGTGGCACCAGGTGAATGAACCGCTTAAGAGCCTTCTCCACGCCAGCCTCAACCTTTGATTCAATTATTTCTTCTAGACTCATGATAGTTGATGTTGTACTGGACAGATTCTTATCTCTTTTCCTATTAACGGATTACCATATTGATCGTGCAACAACACGCCTTCGATTACGTCAATGGTAAAGTCATAGAGGTCTTCGTGCAATACCGTGTAGTGAACTTCGACAACGATGATATCGTCATCTGCATATCCACTCAATGCTTCAATTAATTCTCCCTTTGTCATTTTACCAAGGGGTGCATGCCGGTTCAATTCTTTTTAGTGGTGGCATCGGTGGAATGGTGTTATTCCAATTTCTGCTTTAAATCCATGTGACATTTGCTTGATTGCTGGTTTGTTTTAATTAATATACAAAATATTTATAATAATATTATTACATTTATAAACATTTTCTGAAAAGAATGGCATCGATGAGCATTTATCATATAATATTGTCATCATTAATTACTGTTTGTTATGAATAAGCCTGATTTAGTTATCGGTAAACGCTTTAGGGAACTACGTGCAATTTTGCATAAGACGCAGGTTCAGATGTCTGAAGAGCTTGAAATCACCCAGGCGAACATGAGCCAGATTGAATCCGGTAAGTGTTTACCTAACTTCTCGTTTCAACAGCGACTTGCAGAAAGATTTCCAGAAGTGAATTTCAACTGGATTCTTCATGGAGAGGGTGACCCAATTCGTCAAAATGAAATGGAAAGAATTGAAAGCAAGGTAAGGGAAGAATTGAAGAAGGAATACGAAAAGAAACTTGCGGAGATGGAAAAGAAGCTCAAAAAACTTGAAGATGATAATTCAAGATTAATAAAGATTCTTTCCCAGCATAAATGACCTTGACAGTCTCCATCTAATGTCGTGTGTCAATTATTACTTTCTTATCTCCGATGTACCTTATATCCACTCCGGGCTTACCTTCATTTTTCATCCATTTAGTAAGTGTCTTTTTCTCAAACAAGATTTTACCTTTCTTCTTGAAGTACGGAATCTTCTTTTTATTCACGTAGGAGCGAAGTGTTGATTCTGTGAAGCGGATATGTACAGCAGCTTCCTTTAGGGTCATAAATTCATAGCAATGCTCTTCAAGAGCCTCTATGCGCTGAGTCAGCTGTTTTATTGTATCATCCATAGTAGTTGTGGGTTTTAGTATTAATAGTGTTTTATTATTCAGGAAAAAACAAGGAAAAAGAAATTAGAAGCTCACGTTAATACATCCTTTATGATCGGGTTTGGAAGTATTCTAATTGCTTCAGTTTAATCTTCTTTGGATGCGGTGAATTGTGGATCGGAATCTGTCTGACTTGCTACCGGGGTGTAAATCGTCAAGGTGTCTAACGTATGCTCTGTTATGATGTCTACATTAACTGCATGGTTGTTTGCGTCACCTGTGCTTAATACCTGTCCTACGAAGGCGTGGCTGTAAACAGCAAGAGTAACATTATGGTTACACATGTCATTTTAGATTTATTAAGTAAGAAAAAAAGAAGCTTAAGGTAGTTGGGATATCATGGATCAATGAAGCATGTTAGAATCATTCTTGTTTTTTTATCAGTTTCAATAAGTACCAACTAAATCAAGAGCTAGCCTCTATATTATTAAATATTATCTTAATCTATTTCAGATAGAGAATCTCATTTCGTTCCACGGCTGATCCATCTCGAATTTCACTTTAACAATTAGTGCACCAGCTGCTACATAGACTATATAGCAGGTTTCAGATTTGGTAGAAATGCAACTCGAAAAGACTACAAAGCATTTATTGACTTGTACCTTGAAGGTTACGACTCAGAGACAATATACCATGACTTAAGATGCGGCATTGTTCATAACTACTCAGAGGGCGGAAGCTATATTTTTATGGACTCTCTACCTGATTTGCACTTCTATAAATCAATTGGGGGAATTGGAAAGATATGCCTCAACCTTGAGAATTTTATCTCTGATATTGAAACTGCAACAGAAAAATACTTCTCAGAATTAGTGGAATCTGATGACCTTTTAGCCCTTGCGCAAAAAAGAATGACTGAAACAAGCATCTTAAGAATACAGAACCATATATAAATCGGAAAAGTTATGAAGTTTAGTGTAGTGTTACCTTTCATTTTGATAACAGCTATTTGGTCAATTTATAATGGCATAAGCCAAGGACAAGATGGACTAATCAACAATATTCCATTTGCAATCGGGACAATAATAGGTTACGTAGGAATTCCTTATGGTATTGCTTTAATAACAGTAAGAAAGACGAGTATGAATGACGCTAAGAAAAGATTTAACGTCTTTCTCATAATTTGGTGCATACTAATATTCTCTCAAGTCATTGTTCACTTTCATGAAATGTAACTAATCATGTTAAGATATATATACTTAATCCTACTCATAAACTATTTCAATTGTTCAGGTCAAAGTCCACACAAAGATTACAGCGATAAATCACCTAACGTGAATGACAATAACATATTTCGAAGTACCGAAAATCAATACAGGATTAAGATACCTGAAAATTGGTCAGTTAATAAAGGAACCTCTTTAGGAGCAGAATTTAATGCTAAATCTGAACTAGAGGATGCATCTTTAAATATAATAGTTGCAAATCTAAAGACACCACCCACGTTCACCGCCCATGATGTGCCAGTTGAGACTTTAATGCAAACAATTACAAAAAATAATCCGACCTCGAAATTAATTGAAAGTGAAAAGCAATACTTATCAAATGAAAAAGCCTTGTATATCAAGTACCGATTTAATTATAAAACACTCGACACAGATACAGATATAATTTGCATTCAGTATTCTGTTATAAAGAAAACCAAAATTTATACTGTTACACTACAAGCGCAAGAATTAACTTACTCTTCTTATATAAATATTTTTAGAGAAACCCTTAAATCATTTCTCTTTGAAGACTTTTAAAATATCTTTCTATGGATGAGTCAAATAACATAAGTAAGTCACAATGGATTTTAATAGGTGTTATGTAACCCTTCGATGAAGTACATCTTTACCGAGTTCATTGGTTAGGATATGTTTGTTGTCAAAAGTTAACCCTAATCACCATGACAACAAAATTAGAAAAGCAGCAAGCCATGTTTTCAATGATTGAAACCTGGAAGAGTAGTGGTCAGAGTCAGCAGGCATTTTGTAAGGCTCAGAGCCAGGCTTATAGCGTTTTTCATTATTGGTACAAGAAATACCGTCAGGAGAAAGATCTAGCTCCTGCT
>JANOUH010000392.1:0-25848 GCA_031416795.1 Cytophagales bacterium
TCTGACATTTTCTTTTTGCATAAAAAATTATTTTCAGACTGAACTATAATAGCCACTCGATAAACAGCTCTATCCATTGGCAGTCCCTTAAAAATTATTTTTTCGTTACCTGAACCTGTCTTGGTTTGAATGAGTATTCTTTCTATCCCACTATCAGTATACAATTCAACCGAAAAGCCAGACTTAGCTTTAACATGAACTTCAATTATGCCCGTATTCAGTTCAGTCTTTGCGCTAGTCTTAAATTCGTATGAGCATTGTGTCTGAGCATTCGAAACACCGGGTAGAATAGCTATGAAAACACACGCTAGAAAGTTTTTCATTTTAATAAAAAGTTCAAAACATTAAACAATTGTAGATAACCCTCAAAAAAAATGGTGTCCTTATTTTTTATAAAAGTTCATCAACTCTTAAAATCCCTTTCAAAATCTTCTGTTCAAAATTTCATTTAGAATCAACGCTTTTTTAATACTCTTGGGATTCTTAAGTTCCTTAGCGTATTCAGAAGCTAAACTCTTACCTTCCTTCTTACTATATTCTTTAAACTGATTAAACTTTACTTCAGTGTCTTCCACCTTCATCGTTTCCTCTAATGAAGCCCTTGAAAATGCTGCTTTCTTGGCATTTTCATAAGTCTCATTAAACTTATCATTAGCGTAGTAATCCGTCCGCTCCAGGCTCTTGTTTTCATCTTCCAGATTATCATCGTAATCTTCCACTTCATACTGCTTAGAAGGAACTTGTTTTGGTGCAACCTGAACCGGTTTTGGTTTCGGAGCCTTGGAAGCCTGAATTTCCCTTAATAGATCTTCGAATGTAACCGGTTTAGTATCTGTGGTCTGGGTATTTGCAATTTCCCTTTGTTCCGGATTGAATGACTGAGGCTGTTGCTTCTTCTTATTGGCCCGTGCAATCAAAGTAATGACAATAACGATAAGCCAAACCCAAAACTGTATATCCATATGGAACCAAAGATATCGAAATAATTAATAAAATGCCTTTTTTGGGCATTTTTCGATAGGGATAAATTGTGGATGAAATGGGCATATCCATCTTTCTAAATGCCATTCCTAAGATTATCTTTGCCATCCTGTTTTTTAGGCAATCACTAAATTTAAGTAGTCCATGCAGTTATCGAAGTTGGAGATCAAAGGGTTTAAGAGTTTTGCTGACAAAATTGTTATCAATTTTGATGAGGGGATCACCGGTATCGTAGGCCCAAACGGGTGCGGAAAATCAAACGTAGTAGATTCTATCCGATGGGTATTGGGTGAGCAGAAGACAAGCGCATTGCGTTCCGAAAAAATGGAGAACGTCATCTTTAATGGCACTAGCCAGCGCTCTCCGCAGCAAATGGCTGAAGTATCACTTACCATTAACAACACGAAGAATATTTTACCGACTGAGTATTCACAAATTACCATCACCAGGCGCCTGTATCGCTCGGGTGAAAGTGAATACTTGCTCAATGGTGTTGTCTGCCGCTTGAAAGATATTACCAACCTATTTCTCGACACCGGGGTGGCTTCCAACAGCTACGCGATCATCGAGTTGGGTATGGTGGATGATATCTTGAACGACCGTGACAATTCCAGGAGAATGCTTTTCGAAGAAGCTGCTGGAATTTCAAAGTTTAAGAAACGTAAGAAGGAAACGCTGAAGAAACTGGAAGACACCGATGCTGATTTAGAGCGCGTAGAAGATTTGCTCTTTGAGATTGAAAAGAACATGAAGAGCCTGGAGAAGCAGGCCAAACAAACCGAGCAATACTACAAAATCAAGGAAGACTATAAAGAGAAAAGCATCAACCTGGCTAAGGTGGTGGTGAACAAACAAAAGGACACCTTAACCACAGTACAAAAGCAAATTGAAAATGAGAATGATCGCAAGACCAAACTCACTGTGGAGCTTGCCGACAAAGAAGCCTTGATTGAAAAGTCAAAAGCAGAACTGATCATTAAAGAGAAGACGTTGTCATCCAGACAAAAATCAATTAATGATTTCGTTTCTAAAATCCGTCAATACGAAAGCGACAAGCAAATTAAAAATGAGAGACTCCGGTTTTTAAATGATCGCGTTACCAACCTGAAAGATCAAATTGATCAGGATAAAAAAAGTAATGAGCGAGCACGATTCAGTATCCAAAGTTTGGAGACAGAACGTGATTCTGCACAAACCATTCTAAAGGAGATTACCGATAAGCTAGAAGCCCTCAAGTCAGACTTTGAAGCACAGAAAGCGACTACCTATACACTTCAAGGCGAGTCGGATGCTCTTCGTCAGGTGTATCGTGCCAAACAGGAAGAATCCTTTCAGCTCAACAAGTCACTTGAAATCCGTGAGATACAAGTTGCCTCTTTCAAACAAGAACTAGAACGCACTACTACTGACACCAGCCATCAGAGCGCCAGCATTGTTGAGTTTGAGAAAAAGTTGGTGGGACTCACAACGGAGATCAACGAAAAAAATGGTTATCTCGATAAATTAAAGAGAGAAGAAGAAGATGTTTTCCTGCGCATCGGTTCATTGGAAAAAACCATTGAAATGATTCGTGAAGAGATGACGGAGACCGGCCGTAAATTAGATTCACGTCAGAATGAATATCAACTCACTAAATCACTTGTAGAAAATCTCGAGGGTTTCCCTGAAGCTATTAAATTCCTTAAGAAGAATGTAGTTTGGACAAAAAATGCTCCGCTCCTATCAGACATTCTTTCGACCAGCGAGGAATATCGTGTAGCCATTGAAAACTACCTTGAGCCTTATCTCAACTACTACATCGTAGAACATGAAGCAGAGGCGTATGAGGCGATCAATATATTAAGTGACGCCAGTAAAGGGAAAGCAAACTTCTTTATACTAGATGCTTTTGAGCGCTTCTCTCCTTCTGATTTAAAAATGTATCCGAATGCTTTTCCGGCTACACAGATCATTGAATTCGATTCGAAGTATTCGAAGTTGATGGCGTTCATTCTGGATAAAGTATATGTGTATGAAGGTGACGTTAGAATGATTCCTGCTGAGGATAATAACACCTTCATCACCAAGAGTGGAAAAGTTACCAAGCGCAGATTCAGTCTTTCCGGTGGTTCGGTAGGGCTCTTTGAAGGAAAGAAAATAGGACGCGCTAAAAATCTGGAGAAACTCGACAAAGAGATCAAAGAATATTCTAAGAAAGTAGAAGACATCCGTCACTCTCTCATCGATCGTCAGAGAGAATTGGAGCGACTGCGTAACAACACCCTCAAACAGCAAATTGAGGAAGCGCAAAGTTCCATCAAGTTGGTGAATGACGAGTTCATCTCCGTGCGTACCAAGCAAGAGCAGTTTTCAAATATGCTCAACAGTGCCGACTTGCGTAAAGAAGATATTCAGGAAAAGATAGAGAGCCTGAGTGATGAACTGGAAGATCTCAAACCCAAAGCAGAGCAAGCGCATCAGGAACTGCGTCATCATGATGAAAGACTAAAAGCGATTACCATTGACTTAAATGTTCAGAGTGAATTACTGAGTCAAAAATCAGGTGCCTATAACGAACAGAACATCTTCTTCCATCAGCAGGAGAACCGGGTAAAAAGTGTTGATCAGGAGATCCGCTTCAAGCAGGAGTCGATGGAGCTAAGCAGTGTGCGCATTGAGGTGAACACAGAAGAACTTAAAAAGAACGAAGACGAAACCCGCACCATTATCGAAACTACGCAAAGCAATGACGAGGAATTACTCGGCATGTATGCGGAAAAAGAAGAGATGGAGAAAGGTCTGAGCGAAGCTGAAAAAGATTACTATTCAGGCCGCGGTGAGATCGACCAGTTCGAAAAAGATTTGCGTGAAGTTCAACATCAGCGTCAAAACATTGACACTATTCTGATGGAGTTACAAAGTCGTCTGAATGACAGCAAGATGCAGCTCAATTCTGTAAAAGAGCGTCTGTCCGTAGAGTTTAATATTGATCTTGATTCTGTATTGGGCAAGAACACTCCGGAAGAGGAAGAACAACTTGCTTTATTCGATGAGGAAAAATTGCGCAACGAAGTAATCAAGATTCGTGAGAAACTGGACAACATGGGCCCCATCAACCCAATGGCCATGGAAGCCTATACCGAAATTAAACAGCGCAACGATTTCATCATCGCGCAGAAAGATGATTTGATAAAAGCGAAAGAATCACTGTTCAGCACGATCAATGAAATTGAAATGGTGGCAAGCGAAACATTCATGCAAGCATTCAACCAGATCAAAGAACATTTTGTACGCGTATTCCGCTCGTTGTTCAATGAAGGTGATGATTGCGATCTGAAACTTTCGGATCCGGCAAGACCACTGGATTCTGAAATTGATATCATCGCCAAACCAAAAGGAAAGCGACCACTTACCATCAATCAATTATCAGGAGGAGAAAAAACGCTTACGGCTACTGCGCTGTTGTTCTCCATGTATCTATTGAAGCCTGCACCATTCTGTATTTTTGATGAGGTGGATGCTCCACTGGATGATGCCAACATTGATAAGTTCAATACTATCATCCGAAGCTTCAGCAAAGACTCACAGTTTGTGATCGTGACGCACAACAAGCGCACCATGACGACTACCGATGTGATCTATGGTATTACTATGGTGGAGAAAGGGATTTCACGCGTGGTGCCTGTTGACTTGCGAGAGCTCGCATAATCTTAAGAATGTATTTGATGAAAAAACGAGCCGGGTTCCGGTTCTTTTTTTTGAAGCCAAAGAGCGTTGTGGATCAGAATAGAAGGTGCCGCGAACGAACCCCTAATTGAAAACTGGCATAACTAGTGGTTGATATTGAAAAGTTGGAGAATAGTAATTTCTTTGAATTGACCATTAACAATTTTACTTATCGAAAACTTGTAAATCTTTCCAGGAATTAAAATCAGTAATGGATGTGTACTGTTTGATCATGGTTTAATCGCTCTTCGTTGTCGATTACTTTCATATGCTGCCTCGATCAAGGTGATCACATCGCGCGCTTGCTCTGGTTTAACATCCAACGATTTCCCTTCACGAATTACTTCATACAAATTTTGATAGAAAGCCATATAGTTGCCCGGAATGGTTTCTAATTTACCTTCGACATGCAGACCGTTTACTGTGCTGTTGAGCTTTCCCCAAGATTCTTTATCATGCGTTCCCCAGCCAGCACTGCCCGGGATCTTTTTTTCCTTCAGTGCCTGCTCCTGTGGATCAATTCCACTGCTGGTAATGAATGATCCTTCCGTGCCATGTAAAATATATCGGGGGCCTTGTTCGCGCACCAGGTAACTTGACTTAATGATTACGTTAAGGTCTTTATATTGAAGTCGGATATCATAAAAATCATCCACTCTTCCACCTGGTCGTTGTATCCCTACCCGTGCATCAATTTCGTCAGGCATGCCGAATAAAACCAATGCCTGATCCAGCATATGAGAACCCAAATTATAGAGAATTCCTTTCCCAATACCTTCCTCCTCTTTCCATGTATTTAATTCTATGTAATTGCGAAAGCGATCATAATGCGCCTCAAACTCTACGATTTTTCCAACCCATTTTTCATCGATTACTTTTTTCAGTGTAAGGAAATCGCCATCCCATCGTCTGTTTTGAAAAGCCGTGAGAATCTTATTTTTCTTTTTTGAAAGTTCGATGAGTTCATTGGCTTCTTTGATGGTGACCGTAAAGGGTTTCTCCACCACTACATGTTTACCAGCTTCCAACGCTTGTACGGCAAAAGGAAAATGCGTTTCATTGGGAGTATTTACAATGATTAATTCTATGGCAGGATCCTGAATCACTTCGTCTACTGTTCGGATTACTTTGATGGAAGGATAATGCTTCTGAGCGGTGTCCGATTTTCGCTGAACCACGACAGATAAATTAAATCGTGGATTAGCCATTAATAAAGGGGCATGAAATACTTCACCCGACATTCCATAAGAAAGCAAAGCAGTGTTGACAGGATTTATCATGGTATAAAAATCAACTTATTTTATTGAATTGCGATGAGTATATCCGATTTAAGTTGCCAAGCCGTTCCATAGTATCATGCACTTCGACTACTTCACCAAATCCTGTAACGACTAATCACGCTTGATTATTTTTCCAGTAACAGACTTGCCGTTGCCGTAGATTACTTTGTAGTAAAAGGTTCCTGTGGGTAAATCCTGAGCCTGTAACTGGGTGTGATATGACCCAGGTTGTTCCTGCGATTCGCGAACGGTCTTAACCGACCTACCCATTAAATCAAAAAATTCTATTGAAATTGTTCCGGATGAATTCAGCGTATAGTTTATCTGAACTTGCTCAATGAAAGGATTTGGAAACATTTCTATAAAAAATTCAGAGGGATTATTTTCAACTGCGGTAATCAGTTTTGGCATGTTTGAGTCCATCCAGCTAAGGCGTGATGTAATCCAGTTCTTCAGCCAACTTACCTCTGATGCAAAGGTGGGGCCTACATAATAATTGGGCCATACATACTGATTTAATACCGGCCATTTTTGAAAATTCCGTTGTTGTGATTCAGCATTTAACACATTGGCAATGGAATCGATGTACTCAATGACGTTACTGGTTTGTAATTGATCCGAACGTAAATCATTCCAGCGGGCCGCTAGTTTATTTCGATATGCACCATCCTGATAAAGTCTATCCCACCAAAACGGAATGAGCCAATAATCCTGATTGCATACATTATTGAAATTAAATACCCAACCTTCAGGATTTCCTTTTGTACAATAATCGGCATTACCAAAGCCTAAATTAAAATCCCAGATAGGTCCCATGTATAATTTGCCTCCATCGGAATCCTTTTTCTTATGCAAGTAGGTGCTCAGGCGATAACCATCTACATTTTTACTGACTTCATTCATAATAAAAAAATCAATGAATGAATCCACGTCAATATATTTAACGTAACCATTTACTGGATCTTTGAAGGTGGAGCCGATCAGCGTGGTTTCAAAATTAGTAATGACCTGTTTAATATAATTCCGTTGCTCTGTCACGATATCCGTAGCCGAAGGATAATCATACTGAAAATAGATTTGCTGATTGGCGCTTCTGTTTGGTGGAGGAAACGCAGAACTCCATCCACCATTTCCACTTCCTGATTCTTTATCTATTTTAATGATGTAACCACCGGTAAGATTATCCCCGGTGATCTCATCCGGATTTAGCTTAGCCACATTGACACGATTAACATCACGCTTGATTTTTTCCATAAGCACATACACACCCAGGTATTCGCCATTCAGCATTACTTCACAAAAACGTGTACGCGATGCATACTGTCCTAAATCGTGGCCAAGTTTATAGGCCAGCACATCACGCATCAGCGACTTATCGTTATAGGGAGCAAATAATATCCAATCTTCTTCGGCAGGCATACCCAGCAAGGAGGCATTAACCCCGTTTCCAAGGGCATCCTGTAATTCAATACCATATTGCTTTTTAGGAAACATTTGGGAGGATGAGCCTCTAATTTCAATTCCTATCTTTCCGCTGAAATTATTGTGAGCATCTGTTAGATTGTTTCGCACCCCCACCCCATTGTATATAATACCCATGTCAGCAGCGATCTTGGGTTCATTAGGAATTGGAATGCCATTGGTGTTGATAATGATGATGGGTAGGTTCGATGAAGTAAATATTTGCGCCCAACCTGTTTGGGCAAAACAAATAAGGGCAATCATCCATAATCTCATATTAAACACAAAGCTCTTCATTCTGCAAATATCTATAAAAGACTTGTGATCGCACACCCACTAGTGTAAACTTATACAACAAAAAAGCCCTCTTCGGTATGATTCTTTATTGAAGCTTTTACTATCCAATTACTTGGTAGAATTTGCCATTGTTTGATTGAGCAAGTCGAAGTTCTCGCTGGTAAAACATACAAAGAGAACGTGCTCAATTTTAGAGTGATGCTTTAGAAATTCTTTCACGGTGTTAACAGCAATGGCTGCAGCTTGCCTTTTAGGAAAACCATAGGCACCGGTGCTGATATTGGGGAAGGCTATACTCTTGCATTGATGATCCAACGCCAATTGTAATGAATTGCGATAGCACGCTGCAAGCAGTTTTGATTCTTCGTGATCTCCATCATACCACACGGGGCCCACGGTGTGAATCACAAAACGGGCAGGTAATTTTCCGGCTGTGGTGATCACCGCTTCACCCGTTTCGCAGTTTCCTATTTTTTTACATGCCTCCAGAATTTCATTTCCTCCCTCCCGGTGGATGGCGCCATCAACACCAAAACCACCGAGTAGTGTATTATTGGCTGCATTAACGATCGCATCCACTTTTACTTTGGTGATGTCACCTTGCATAATTTCAATTTTGGGAGTCATAGATAAAGTACTGTATTTAATTTTCCAGTTTACTTTCCAACTCCTTGATTCTCTTTTTTAGTCGAGCAACATACCACGATTGAAATACCGACATGCCTGCAACGGCAAAAACAAAAATCGAATTTGCATAAGGTAAATGTAAAATCTTAAATAAGGCCCCAATAATAATGAGAACGCAACCCATCGAATAAATCAAATTATCGCTTTTCATATTTCTTGTGATGAACGTCTTTTATAATCAAGGTGTAATTGTTCTTTGGTGAAGATTCATATCATTACAACTAATTTTACTCAATCAGGGAAATCATTTAATGATAAAACGCTTACTGGGAGGAATTCCAACAAGCGTTATTCATAACTAACCGAATATATTCCGTTACTTAGTTATTCGGCTGTTGTTGGATCAATGATGGTTGCCACACGACTTACGCTGTTAGCCGGAAAGCCACCTTGTTTGGCATGCTCGCGCACCATATCCTCATTGGGTGCATTGTAAACGCAATAGATTTTATTATCCGTTACATAGCTATGAACCCATTGAATCTGAGGGCCCATATTGCTTAACACTCCACAAGAAGTTTGTGAAATACCCTTTAATTGTTCAGGCGTTAATTTACCTGCACCCGGAATTTCTCTTTCAATTACGTACTTAGGCATAATCTATAAGTTTTTATCTCCTACTCATAAGGCTTTTCGGAAGCGCCCCGTTTTTTATACTGTTCGCTGGACTACAGTGTTAATGCTATGGCTAACTATTAAAGTTAACGAAAATTTTACAATGAGTTTTTAATGAGAATAAGGAAATGAAAGGCCAATCCCCGACAGGGAAATTCTACAAAAGCACCGAAGGCTCGTCCTCTACCACGCGCCTGCGGGCACGGTAGCGAACAGTCACTTTTGCCAAACCAAGTATGAGTATGCCACTCACCGCACAAAGCCACATGACCACGACCATAGGCAATGCGGAGCCATCATGCCAAGCACTAACCCACACGGTAATCATGCCACCGATCAGCATGCGGAAACTGCCGAGGAGTGAAGCGGCACTACCAGCATGTTTTGAAAATGGTGCCAGAGCAAGCGCTGAACTATTCGGTCCTGTAAGACCTTGCCCAAGTACAAATAAAAATATCATCACCGTAAGACTTACAATAGTATACCAATCGAGCCACACACCAGCTACTAACACTGAACCCATGAGGGTTTGATAGGCCAACGCGTATTTTACCAATTGCTGACTCGTATACTTCTTTAACAGAAAATGATTGAACTGTGCCGACCCAATTAAACCCGAAGCCACAAATGCGAAGATCCAACCGTACTGCCGCTCCGTTGCCTGGTATAAGTTCAGGAAAACATCAGCCGATGCTGCGATGTAGGCAAAGGATGCTGATGTAGCAATGCCACTGGCCACAGTATAAATACTAAACTGTGGCTGCTTCAGCACTAACATGAAATTGCTAAGAATGGATGAAGGCTTTAATGAAATAGACGGGTCTGCTTTCTTGCCTTGGGGTAATAAAAAATAAGTAGCGGCTAAAATCAGCAACGTGAGTACTGCCAGAATAAGAAACACAGACGCCCAACCAAATGCAACGGTAAAATAACCTCCTACCGTTGGCGCGATCATGGGTGACACTGCAATCACTAAGATGATTGATGAAAATGCCTGAGCTGTTTTGCGTATCGGAAAAAGATCGCGCACAAATGCTTGTGCAGCTACCATGCCCACACAGCCGCCCAACGCCTGAAGAAAGCGCATCGCGATCAACGATTCCAACGAAGTTGAAAACGCACACACAACCGAACTGATAATATAAATAACCAAGCCTACATATAAAGGTTTCTTTCTGCCAAAACGATCTAGCATTGGACCATACAAGAGTTGGCCCACGCCAATACCTAATAAGTAGGCTGTAAGCGATAACTGCACCTGCGATATACTAACCCCTAGCTCAGTGGCAATGGCTGGAAACCCTGGCAGATACATATCAATCGAAAACGGACTGATGGTAGAGAGAGACCCAAGAATAAGGATGAGCAGTATGTAACGGTTTCGCTTCATGAAGAAAGGTGGCAAAGATAAGATTGCAATGGTGTTGAATTGAATTGTTAACGTTTAATATTATTCAACACAATAACAATCGTTTTCGAACGAACAAAGTGATCATTTTAATTTATGCAAATGTGATTGTTTTATACACAAGCTTAAGAATGTCGTTGCGGACAAGCATGATAATATTGATTTTGAAAATTATTTTATCGATCAGACTGAATTACAATGATAGGTTTTCATTGCATCCCCCCTATTTCACACCAACCAGATACTGGCTCTCATTCCCTCGGCACGGTATGAATTAATATGGATAGATGGCTATCATATTCAACACGATGTTCAGACAAAAAATTGATTAAGCAAACTCTACCGATGTACCAATTTTCATTTTTACAGCTTGCTCATACATCGCCTGGGCCACAAACAAATCAAAGATGGCCATGCCTGCCGATTTATAGACTGTGGTTTTAGTTATATCGACAGTTACCTTTCGTGTGATCAGTTTACCCAATGTAAAAATGGCTTCCTCCTTCAGTAAGCCTTTCTTCACCGGATTAATCGTATCACCTGTTTCATGTCGTGCAAACTCGGAATCGATGAATAGTTTATCAGCTAACCGATAGATTGCATCAGGTAATTCCTGCATCGAAGGCTTATAAGATCCTATGCTGATAAAATGTTTGCCACGTAGTTTGTATTCATCATTTGGCAGTACGGGTTCCGAAGCGGTAGTTGCTGCAATGATAATATTCGTCTTGTTCAAGAGTTCAAAGGCAGTATCACTCCTTTCCATCACGACATGAGGGAAATAGTTTTTTACAAAAGAGAGGAGGTGCAATGAGCCTTCGTCATTCCGATGCAGATAATGTATAGTAGAAATGGAACGTACTGCACAAGCAAAGACAGCCTGGTGAATACCCTGCACTCCGCAGCCGATAAGGCCAATGCTTGAAGCATCAGGTGATGTCATGTATTTAATGCCGATGGCACCCAAGGCACCGGTGCGAAGAGCTGTAAGTTTGGAAGCCTGAAGGAGGGCTAGTGGCACACCCGTTTCTCCATCATTCAACAGCATGGCACCATTGGTTACCGGCAAGCCCTTACCCCTGTTACCCGGCATCACGGTCACCAACTTTGTTCCAAAATACCGCGTGCCCCATGAAGGCATGCAGAGCAGTGTATTCTTATCATGATCGAGATGCATTCGCTGTGGGGCCATGGCTTCACCATTCTCATAGGCGATCATGCTCTGCTCTACCGCACCAATCACCTGTTGTAAAGAAAGTAAAGAAGTCATTTGAGCGGCATCCAGGATAAGCATAGATTATTTAGTTAGGGTCTCTTTTCATAATCCAGTAGTTAGCATCAACGGTCGGCTCATGAATGGAAGCTATGCTCTTATATCCAAGCCGTTCATAAAAACTCATGTTACGCAGCGTAAATGTTTCCAGGTAAGTGGATAGGTTGAGGCTATCGGTTTTTTCTAATACCTGATTTATCAGGGTTGATCCTAACCCCTGCCCTTGAAAACTTGGTTTCAGTCCTACGATGGAAAGATACCAGGATTCGGGTGGAATTATTTCACTGGCCTTTAAAGACATGAAGTCAATGATCTCTACGTACATATCTAAGCTATTCTGACCCATGTTAACGAGAATAAATGAATTCTTGCGTACTTTCTTTTCAGAATCCCTACGGATATCGATCGGTTTTGACCAGACCGAAACACCACGCGTATGAGTGTCCGGAATAAATAATTCACCATAGGTTTCTGCTTCAACCATGGAGTAGTCCATATACATCAGCATGGCTTCCCGTTTAGTTGATGCTTCTCCGGAAACTGACCTCTCCAATGATTTATAAAAGGCATCATCTACCAGAGCTTCATACAAGATCATAGCAAGTGCTCTATACTTGAATTGATAATTCATTTTTAATTGATCATTCCCGGCAGACGACTGGATGTTTAGCTTACCTTAAAGGATTACTTCTCTTCACGTTTCCACATGCATTATGTGCAACAGTCTATGGACAATGGGGGCCAAAAATACTGCAGTAATACTTAAGAAGGCTACCCCGCTATAGAGCGCATAAAAGGAAGAAAATAATATTGCTTTTGTTGTGGCCATCTCTGCCACCGGCCCCATACCCGCCAATATCATGCAAGCCATATAAAAACTATCAAGCCATGTCATATCACCCATATATCGGTAACCTATGGTGCCTATTGAAACCGAGATGATGATCAACAACAATGAGAAAAAGGTAAAGCGCCAAACCCGAATTATGAATTTTGGAAACGGGGCTACTTTTTGTCTGCGATGTTCGAACTTCATGAATCGGTTTGATTGCTACAAGTTCAGCAAAATAATTGGAATTTAGGCAGGGCGTAGGATGAAGATCAGTTTTTTTAAGGAAAGGCTTACAAGGGAAAAAATAGTAGCTTTATCAACTTGAATCAATAACCAATCATGATACATTATCAAACAGAAGAAAATTTATCGGTAGAAGAATTCAGAACCATTTTGGTTAACTCAACCTTGGGAGAAAGACGACCTATTGATGAGCCTGAAACATTATCTAAAATGCTTCATCACGGTAATTTAATGATTACAGCAAGAGAGGATGGAAAACTGATTGGTCTTGCTCGTTCCTTGACGGATTTTCTTTACTGCACCTATTTGTCCGACTTAGCCGTTGACGAGGCGTATCAGAAAAAAGGAATTGGAAAAGAACTGATCAGACAAACAAAGTTAGCCACCCCCAAAGCGAAGCTTATACTATTGTCTGCACCCAAAGCCGTCCATTACTATCCAAAAATAGGAATGACAAAATGGGAACAGTGTTATGTACTAGATCATGTGAACAACTTGAAATAAAACATCATTCCCAGCAAGCTTCCGGTTGTGAAAGTGAATCAGGAAGTAAACATATTAGTACAATAGGCAGCACTTACTTCTCATATTCATCGTTGTAATGACCAATGTGAATTTCATTGTTCTTGATTTTTTTATATGGATGAAGTAATTCATCGCACCATAGATAAACAGAATAAAAGACGTAGAGAAAAAGACAATCTGTATTATCAATTCATTTTCTATTAACAAAACATTCTTAATGCTTAAACCAGCAATCAGAAAATACATGAAAGTTCTCAAAAATGAAAGGAACGTTGTTTGATTGGCAAGTACTGTTCGTTGCCATGCCGCTTCTTTCTCAAAATCAGATCCTTATTGATGCTATTCGTTTTGTAGGAGTTGTGATACTCCACCTGTTTCAGTAGTTGGGTCAACAGGAAGTGGTATCTCATGAACACAAGAATCCAGTGTAAACAGAAAACCAAAGAAAGTGATTGATAAAAATGCTAAAAGAACTTTAGATTGTGGATGCCTCCTATTATTTCAATTACGAACAAAATTAATCACCTCAAGCAACAACACTTATCCTAATCTTTGAATTATCTCATTTGACGATTAATGGTATTAGCCTTATTGAAGTAAGTGGTAACCATCGGTTAATTCTTATGGTTGGATAAACGTCTTGGCGATACCTAAAGGGCGCATGATATAACGCTTCTTATTCACATGACCTAACTGGCGTGTTAGTATATCATCCAATGTTTTTATTGTTTTCACAATATACTTTCCTTTGTTGAGCATCACACATTCAGCACGCACGCCCATAGCGGCATCCGTAATTTCTGAGCGAGTGGCATAACCCGTTTTATTCAGTGTCTCCAATACTTGTGTGGCCCAGATCACGGGTACGTGTGCCGCCTCACAGATCCATAAAATTTCTTCTTGTATTTCACTCAATCGTTCAAAGCCAATCTCCACGGCCAGGTCTCCCCGGGCAATCATCACGCCCAATGCTTCATCTTTCATTCCATTCATCAGCAAGGCTGGTAAATTCTGCACGGCAGAGAGGCGTTCGATTTTCAGAATGATGGCAGGTCGCTTATGGGTTGCGTATTTGTTGATCTCCGCCCTTAATAACTCTACATCATCCGGACTATTTACAAAGGAGTAGCCAACCAGATCAGCATGCTGGCAAATGAACGGGATGTTGCTCTTGTCTTCGTCAGTCAATGGAAGAATGGCAAGGTCGGAGTCAGGAAGGTTAATACCCTTCTGTGGTTTTAAGAACGGTTTCTTGGTGGAGATGCGTACAATTTTCACGACCACCTGATCAGCATCGGTGCGCACTACTTTAGCTTCAAACTTTCCATCATCAAAAAAGATATGCTCTCCTACTTCAACCATCGCTATCAATTCTTTCGGCTCTACAAACAGGGTATCTGTATTTCTACGTTTACGTTTTTTTATTTCCTCATCCGCATCATCGGCATAACTTAACACAAGCTCACGGCCTTCCCACACGGGCAACTGCATATTTTCGCTCTTGCGCCTGGCAGCAATGGTTTTAATACGGATCTTGGGTCCACCCAGGTCCATGTATATTTCGCAATTGCGTCCGGTTTTGGCGATTGCCTTTTTTAACACCAGAATCATATTGAGCCACACTTCAGGATTATCATGTGCACAATTAATTCTCGCCACCGACATACCCTCGTTGAGCATCTCCTCTACCAGCATGCGATCTTGCATCAACTCACTGGAAAATGTAACCATGATATGCGGCCTGTCCTGAATGGGATACACACCCAACAGTTGCTCAGCATGGATCATGCGCAACTTGGATGCTGTTTCAAAATTGCAGAGCGCACCGTTGGATTTATGCTGATTGTAGTCGAGCCATCCCAACACGTTGAGCAACTGAAACTGCGTATGGCTTTCTGAATTAGTTAATGACGATAGACCCATGTGGTGCAAATACTCTTGCGCCTCGCGTATTTCGTTGCTGCGCAATACGAGATAGTGGATAAGATTAATACCACTTAATTTAAAGTTATCGTGAAGCTCGGTGAGTGTTGCAGAAAATTTTCCTTCAGCTTGCTGCATCTGATCCACGATGTCGGCTAACTGATGAGATACTTTTTCCTGAGTGAGTTCCTGCAGCGATGTTTTTCTGGTGGCGTTCATAGCAAAATCACATAATCTGGTAAAGACTAAAAATTCCACTTTTCCATCGCATTAAAAATGATAAAAATCATATTCAAAAATGAATTTGGAACTGGGCAAAATGATGTATTATTGAAAACTATTAACATGCCTATACCTGATTTAAAAGTCAAACAGCGATAGCGGGCACAAAACAGCATTTAAATACGAATGAAGGCACTGGAGCAATTCGCGGAAAAAAGATTTAAGCGTCTGCAGACGTTTCTAAAATCATTTCCCGGTGGAAAGGAAAAAGAGGAATTGCACCAGATTCGTTTAGAGATCAAAAAAATAAAAGCGGTACTCCGTCTCATTCATTTCAACGACAAGGAGTTTCTTGATCATAAACACTTCATTCCACTCCGCACTATTTTTCGCGAAACGGGTAAGATCAGAGATGCAGGCCTTCGCAAAGAACTGCTCGATCAATACACTCAAATTCATACACCATTCTTCCGCTCGCCCGACAAGGCATTAAATCAATTTATGATTGAGTTACCCGCACATAAAAAGGCCGTTCGCAAACAAAAGAAAATCGTGCTGAAGGAAATCAAGAAAATAAAATCGCGCACATACACGCTATACCTCCACAAGAAAAATAAAGAACTAACTGATATGTTATCGGAAAGGTTTTCACAAAAAAATCTCCATGGCATGCGCAAGCTGATCAAAGAAGTTATTTATCTCACTTCTGTGAAAACGAAGAAAACCAAAATCGATCCGGTCTTAATACAAAGCGCAGAACTCATCGGCAACTGGCACGACAAGAAAATACTGATTCCCTGGATTCACACCCACGCGCCAAAAGAAAAAGCAACGATTAAAAAACTCCAGGCAGAAAGTAATCAAGATATGCAAGCGCTTAGAAAATTAGTTGGGAAATGATTTCTGATCTCAAATCTGTAATTTCAGATTGCTAACCATCGATGAATAATGATCACCGTTTTCCACAATCAACTTTCAATTCATTATTCGTACTTCAACGTCTCAGCAGGATTTATAAAGGCGGCTTTGATGGCGTGGTAGCTGACCGTTAATAAAGCAATACTTAATCCTGCAAGCACACTAACTGTGAATAGTTCCCAGCCCATGGTGATCTTGAATTGAAAATCAGAGAGCCACTTGTTCATCACATACCATGAAAATGGAATGGCCAGTGCATAGGCCATCAACGAAAGTCCAATGTACTGCCGGTTGAGTAACACAAAGATGTTTGATAACTCTGCGCCCATCACTTTTCTTATCCCTATCTCTTTGGTGCGGTTCACTGCATTGATACCTGAAAGTCCGAATAAGCCGAGACAAGAAATCAAAATGGCAAACCCTGTTGCGAGGCCCATGATATTCATCCATCGTTGGTAAGACTCATATTGCTTTGCTACATCTTCGTCTAAAAAGGAATAGTCAAAAGGCTTGTTGGGGTTAAGTTCTTTCCAGATCGCTTTAACTTTCTCCACTGAAGCAGGAAGGTCCCTGGAAGAGACTTTCACCAGCATGGTGGTTAAATAGCCAACATTTGTTTTATCCATGGATAAGAACATGGGCTCAAAATTTCTTTCCAGAGAAAGGAAGTGATAATTTTTTACCACACCAATCACAGGCGAACCTAGTCCAACACTGTCTTCTCTCCAATTCAAATATTCGTTGAGCGGATCGGTCCACTTCATATCGCGCACGAGTGACTCATTGACGATAACACCACTGGAGTCGCTGGGAATAGCCACATCAAAGTTTCTACCCTGGACCACTTCAATCTCCATCGTTGGAATGTAATAGGAATCGGCCGCGTACACATAAGCTGACTTTTGCTCTTCCTTGATTTTATATCCATAGCGAGAATATCCCTGATTAAAGGAAATGCTGGTTCCCGCTACTGATTCAATAAGAGGCTCTTGTTGTACTCTATCCCGAAAGCGTTGCACTGTTTTATCTGATTCCATATTCCAACCCGCGTGGGTGGGTATCACCATGATTTGTTCTTTGCTATAACCCAGGTCTTTGGTGGTGATATAATTCATCTGACGATACATGATTACCGAACTGATGATCAGAAAAGCCGATAGGGCAAATTGTAATACGACCAGCGGCTTCGTAAATCCAGCTTGCAGTTTAGATGTGAATCCTCCCTTCAGCACAAGTGCCGGCTTGAAGCGGGATAAAAATATAGAGGGGTAACTTCCTGCAATCAATCCTACCACGATCATCAATCCAGTACTTACCAAAGTCATCTGAAGCAGACCTGAGGAGGTTAATTCAATGCCTTTATTAGTAAATTGATTAAATGAAGGAAGAAATAAGATCGCGAGTCCAATGCCAATACACATTGAAATTAATGACAACATGAGTGATTCGAATCCAAACTGATACATCAACTGATTTCGTTGTGCGCCCACCACTTTTCGAATACCTACCTCCGTTCTGCGTGATGCCGAAGTAGTCAATGCTAATGAAACGTAGTTGATACACGCTATTAACAGGATCAGTATAGCAATACCGCCCAGAATCATCGAGTATTTTGGATCGCTTACTTTGTCCCAGTCAATCTCTGTTTTCAAATGCCAGTCAGGCAATTGAGTAAACTGATACTCCATCATTTTAGCTTCGGCAGGAATTGGCACGGTAGATTCCTCTCTCCACTCCTTTAACTTATCGCCCATGTATTTATCCGTGAGTTTATCAAGATTTGCTTTGAATGAAACCAAATCTACATCAGGTCGCAATTGCACAAACGTTGGCGTGTTGAAGTTTCCCCATTGCGCCATATTACGCTCATAACCCCAACGGTTTTCCTGTGGCAAAAGAATTTCATATTGGAAGCTTGAATTGGATGGATGCGGCTCGATAATAGCTGCCACGATAAATGATATTTCCTTTTCAAGACCAATTTGCACTGTCTTACCAATAGGATCTTCGTCTCCAAAATATTTCTCTGCAATTTCAGGTGTGATCACTATATCTGATTTATTTTTAAAAAGCTCATCAGGATTCCCTTTCAATAATTTAAATGAAAACATGCTAAAGAAATCATCATCCACATAGGTTAGACTTTCAGTAAACACTTTTTCACCATAGCGAAATACTGCGGTTTCACCATTATTATAGCGTGTCGCTTTTACCACCTCAGGAAGTTCATCTTTCAAAACCTGCTTGAGACCGGTTTGTATCCATGCCGATTTGCGATAAGGATCTGCTGAATCGTGTTTCCAGGTATCAAAACTCTTTTCTTCAATACGATAGATATTAGCGCTATTCTCATGAAACTGATCAAAGTTCTTTTCATCCATAATGAAAAGATAAATGAGCATGCAGAAGGCGATACCAATACTCAATCCAAACGCATTAATAAATGAATACAGTTTGCGCTTTTGAATGTTCCGCACTGCTACTTTAAAATAATTTCCTAACATCATCGTGTTGATTAAATCGAACGAAAATCTATTTCTGATCATAATGGAGGGATGCAAAAACCGTATCGCATTAAAGATGAATTTTCGCTTTGCTTTCTTAAGACCAGCCTTTTTTACATCCGCATCGAACTGTTCGACCAAATCACCTTCAATGCCTTCGTAGAGATCGGGAGGGCATACTCGCATCAATATGCCAAGTACGAATTTTGGTGGTGATGTGATTTCTTCCATCTTCATAATTTAAGTTACCGGTGACCGGCAACTAATAATTGAATTTCAGTTGCGGCACCAACTTCCACAAATCAATCCTGGCTTCCTTCATGGAGCGCAACATGGCGAGGCCCGCATTGGTGATAGTAAAGATTCGCTTGCGTCTCCCTCCACGGGTAGTGGTGGCCCCACCCATCTTCGACTTCACATAACCTTTGTCTTCAAGACGATAGAGCGTTACATGCACCGCACTCAGGTTTGACTCGCGATCAAGCCGGATCTTAATTTCATTGACGATGGCGTTGCCATAGGCCTCTTCCTGCAGGATTCCGACCATAGTAAGAACCAACTCTTCAAATTCACCAAGGTATTCTTTACTCATTTGTATACACTTTGTAAAACTAATATACTCGAAAACCCGATATTTGTTACACTTTTGTCAAAGAAATATCAGGTCAATTAAAAGAAATGCTTAATTATTCATACTTCAGTGTCTCGGCAGGGCGGGTCCATGCCGTTTTGATGGCCTGATAACTGATCGTGGTCAAGGCAATCATCAATGAAAGTGCACCGGCCCAGACAAATACCTGCCAGCCAATGACAACACGATATTCAAATGACTCCAACCATTTGCTCATCATGTACCAGGTGATGGGCACAGACAACAGCAGAGAAATCATGATCAGGAAGACATAGTCTTTAGTAAGCAATATAAGCAACGATTGTTCTGTTGCTCCCATTACTTTGTGGATAGAAATTTCTTTCGTTCGGTTTTGCATGGCCAGTGATGCCAACGCATATAAACCCAAACTGCCAATGAGCATCGCTAGTAGCGTAGCAATGCGAACGATCTTACCGAGGTTTTGATCGCTGCGATATTGTGCAACCAATGTCTGATCGACAAAATCAAAAGTAAAAGTAAATTCTTCGCCTGTTGAAATTTTCTCCCACACTCCTTTGATCTGCTCAATCGTAGCCTTCATATTACCGGGTTGCAAGCGCACAATCAGCTTAGGCAGTGGACTACTTTCGATGCTGATGTTTTCCACGCCACCTAAAATAATGGCAGGATCCTGTACCATCACCAGGGGCTGTACTTTGGTGTAAAGCGAAGCAAAGTTAAAGTCCCGCACTACGCCAATAATTTCATGATCCAAAAAATTCTTACCCGGTATTTTTTTTCCAACGGCATCATTCCATCTATACTCTTTGGCGAAGGCTTCATTGACAATGACTCCTCTCCTCGCATCCGATAAAATATCTTGTGAAAAATTCCTGCCTTGCACCAATTCCATTTTCAAGGTTGGAATATAATCATCATCCACACTGTTGAGATTAAAATTACGGTACACACCTTGATCATCGGTGTAGCCTACGCTGGTCCAGTTGCCATTGCCAAAGTCATGTGAAGAGGCGCACGTACCATTAATATCTGGTATTTTGGTGAATTCCGTTTTGAAGAGTTCTGCTTTCTCAAATCCCAACTTTACTCGTTCAGGTAATCGACCTCCACGAGGAACATTCAACCGGATGACGGCCAATTGTTCTTTATTGAAACCAAGATTTTTGTTTTGTAAAAAATCCAGTTGCTGACTCATGATGAGTGTGCTGGAAACCAGGAAAATAGAAAGTACCAATTGCACACCTACCAACCACTTGCGCATTTGTTGTTTGCTGCTGCCGGTTTGCAAGCTGCCTTTCAAAATAGAAATCGGCTTGAATGCAGAAAGAACAAAGGCAGGATAACTGCCCGCAATAAGACCAATAACGATTAATAAACACAGCATGATAAAAACTAAGAATCCATTCAACGGAAACGTCAATTGCTTTCCTGCTAATTCATTGAAGGTTGACAAACTTAACCATGCTGCGGCCACACCCATCATCAATGCTACCAGGGTAACAATAACCGCCTCACCAATAAATTGTGTGATCAACTGACCGCGCTGCGCTCCCACTACTTTTCGAATGCCGACTTCTTTTCCTCGCTTTATTGAGCGCCCCACCGATAGTGTAACAAAGTTGATGCAGGCAACAATCAAAATGAGGGAGGCAATCGCTGCCAGAATCAAACTGTAACGTTGATTGCTCACCGGTGCGATACCAACAGGATAATCTGTATTCAAGTGTATATCCGTGATCGGTTGAAGGCCTGGTGCATACTTACTTTGCTTGAATTCTTCTTCACCTAAAATCGTTTTGAATACAGAAGGAAACTTAGCCTCGATTTGCTTTGGATCAGCCCCGGTCTGCAATAAGACATACGTCTCCGGACTGATATTAAACCAAGCTGAAGTAATGGTACGCTCATCAAACACCTTATTCAAATTCAAATCAGAAATTAAAATATCATATTGAATGCTGGAGTTCGTAGGTACATTGGCGGTAACTGCCTTCACTGAAAAGTTTTCGAAGTTTTCACCCAATTGTAAGGATATCACCTTATCGATTGGATTTGCTTCCCCAAAATATTTTTTAGCAACACGTTCAGTAATCACCACACTACTCTGGCTGTGAAGCGCGTTCCGGTCTCCGGTGATCACGTCAAAGCCAAACACATCGAAGAAATCCTGACCGCCAATGAGTACCTGCTCATTGAATTGAACATCTCCAACTTTTACTTGAGAACTTACAGGGTTGATTCGCACTTGCTTTTCCACTTCTGGAAAATTCTCCTTTAAAGCCGGGCCCATGGGAAGCGGAGTCAGCGTAGCAAAAAATTTCTGTTTTTCGCCCCAATCTTCGCGTGCATAGACGCGATAGATAAGATCGGCCTTAGTATGAAACTTATCGAAGGTCCACTCATCGTGCACAAACAACACAATTAAAATACAACAGGCGACACCCAAGCCCAGGCCTAAAATATTAATCAGGGAATGAACCTTACTTCTCCACAATGAGCGAAGGGCAATTTTGAGGTAGTTTTGCAGCATAGGTAATATTCGTTACTATTGAGGGTATAGAAAACAACTATTTACTTCTTAGAATAGTTAGATGAACAGCATGAGAAAAAAGTTCTATAATTCTTTCAAGGCAACTGTTCATCTAACCAATGGCTACTCAACAATTTTCAATTTTTCTACCAACATAGGAACTTCCATGGAGCTGGTTCTTCCAGAAGTGAATCCAGATTCGGTAAACAATTGTTCCTTCCAGGGATTACCAAATTTATAAGGTCCCGCTATTCCATTTTTCGAGACAAATTTACAATAGGCAGAATATCCATTTAGTTGCTCAAATTCACTTACCTGTATGGCGCCTGTAAAGTTAAGTTCCTTCGTTTTTACTGATGGCACTAAATTGGTTAACTCAACAGGTAAATCAGGTAATTTTAGTATCTGACTGCGACTAGGAGGCCCAATCATTACCCATGATCCATAACCTCTTGTAAATTCATCGAAATAAAACCACGAAGCAGCGTACATATCAAAATCGCCAAACGTTGCTAACTCCACGCTCTTTCCATCACTGGAGAAAACGTCAATCTCTGCTTTTACCGTTTGGAAATCATGCGTTTTGTTGGGTTGGAAACTATATAACCGAATTTGTTTATTGCGGTAAGAGGATTGAGATCCTATGGCTGCAAATACTTTTTCGGGATATTCAATTTTAAATTCCTTCGTGTTGTAAAGAAAATCTCCCAGCGGATAGTACTCACTATAATTTTCCGCTTCTGGAAATCCAAAGAGTTTTACCCGGGCGCTTACAAACTTAGCATCCGAGAATGATACCCCAACGGATTGTAACGGGGTTGTGATCGTATCTACTGGAAATAAAAGTGACGTGCCAACCGTAACATTTTTCAGTAGCGCATATTTATTATTAGGTGTATTTAATTGGCGTAAGAAAAGTTGGCTGGGCGATTTCGTAGTGGCCAATAAAATATTACCTGAGTTCTCACGGATTATTTTCGAATCACCACTGGCACTTACATAAAAAAAAGAATTGGTGACGTCTGATTTCAATTCAATAGAGCCAACAAAAGAAGGGCTTTCCTCGAGTGCATTTAGAGCCCAGGGCCCGCGTGTTATTTCGCCTACGCTGTATACTTGCAGATAATTAGGATATGCCACATAGGCTTCATTCACCATAAATGAAGCATCATTGAAACTTTCGGAACCAGGCAACTCCACATGATCATCATTTTTAAATTCACTTTGTGCAATAATATTACCGCTGGCATCACTCAGAAATATAAAGGCCCTTAACCCAAATGGTATTTGCTCGCCAGCTACATCAAAAATTAACAACGTATTACGCACGTTCACATCCTGCTTAATTTCTTGTGTATCGCCATTCGTAGAAGTGGCCACCGCCACCAATGTATAGATTCCATCGGGCAGCGCGCGCGTATTCCAGCTAAACTGATAAGGACTCTGAGATAAATTTGCAATCGTATGACCATCTACCTTCATCTCAATAGTGCCATTAAAAGATGGTTGTAGTATGAAATCAATTGGTTTGATATTCCAGACGGTTTGGCCAGGACTAAGATTACCAAATGAAAATGACAAAGCCGGCTCCTTTTCTTCCTGACAAGATTCTAAGAAGAACGCAACTATGATAAGAAGGCAATATCGGAGACTATTTTTCACTATGTAAAAAATAAAGATACGAACAATCGCTAAATGTTGTAAGATTCAAAGCGCTTTCAAATTTTCGCAATTGTGCTATGGGCATGAATGTTGGGCTAACATAAAGTGGTCAGGATTATGAAACGGGCATAAAAAAACGGGAGTAACTCAATTGCTTGATTTACTCCCGTCTTGAGGATCAACAACCGTAGTTGCCGACCAACGCTAATTCACCTTTGCTAAACTAAAACCTGCTTCAATTGTATTACAACTTTTGCTCTCGGTTTCGAACGCACGCCCGGTTTTCCTAAAGGACCCTTCTCGTGTACACAATCCATTCACTTTGGTGTTTTTATTATTATTTTCCGTAGAAAATAACTTTTTGTTTTCCGCTGTTACCGGATCAGTTAATCAATATTTAAATTAGTGATATGAAGATAGATCTCAATAATAGAAACACAAAATTTTTAATGAAAAAGAAACGCACAACTTTTCCACCATGTTATGCACAATGACAGTAATTCGATTAATTCTGCCTGATGGCCTTATTCCGACCTGTATTTAAAAGATAATTTGGCTGGAGCAATTATACAATAGGCACTCGTTAATGCATCCGTGAATAAATCTCTTCTTACCTTTTTCATTTCAACCATCGTCCAACCTTGTCGCCCCCACGCACCAGACACCGGATAAATGATCGCATTGTCGTAATCTGAAAATACAGATTGATCAATTTCAGAAAGTTTCAGCACTACTTTGTTTGTCTTTACATCTATCGTAGCAAAGATTTTATTCTTCACACGAAAGGAGATCTTCTCACCGTGTGGCTTTTCCTCCACACCTTCAAAAGCAAGAGAAAGCCTTCTCACAATGGCCAGTGATATCATCTTGGCAGGTTTCTATTTTACCAATTTGATGGAAGCTGAATTAATACAAAACCTCAAACCTGTCGGGGGCGGACCATCGGGAAAAACGTGACCTAAATGCCCATCGCACACGCTGCACTCCACTTCCACGCGCACCATTCCATAGCTACTGTCTTTTATGTATTTGATCACATTCGGTTCCACCGAAGTGGTGAAACTAGGCCAGCCTGTGCCGGACTCAAATTTTGTGCGTGAATCAAAAAGAACTGTTCCGCAACAGCGGCATGCATATAATCCCGGTTCATGAGCCTCACAATATTCACCAGTAAAAGCTCGCTCAGTACCTTTTTTTCGAGTCACATAAAATTCTTCTTCAGTAAGAATCTTTTCCCATTCCTCATCACTTTTTTCAACTCTGCCAGGCGGTGTTAGATTGCTGGTTTTAGCGTACTGTAAAACATCAAGCCATTTCATTTACACATGGTTTAAATATGAAAGTTAGTCATATATAAACCACTTTCTTGTCAATTAGTTCGAGCTATCATGGCTTTGTTCTCTATGGCGCTTTCCAAACCCTCCAAACTTTAGGGTGATGTTATACGTCCAATCACTTAAACTAGTATCGGACAACCCCAGTCCATCACTGCCATAGGTTTTGCGATAGGAAACACCAGGACTTAATCGCATCCATCGGAAGAGATTCATTTCGAGTTGCGCACCAGGCTCCAGAACATAAAACCAGTTTTCATCATGCAGTGAACTTGAGTTGCTGTTATAATTGTAGTCGTACCATTCATTGCGGTTATACTGTGCAGAAAAACCAACACCACTAAACATACTTAGCACAAAGTGAACCGGTCTGTTAGAATTAAATACCCGCTCCACCACCAGGCCTCCCTGGCCGTATTGATACGTCATGGGATTGACAGGATCGACACTGTATTCCAATGGCACTTTGATATCATTGGTTGAACCGGCAAATGACATTCCTACCATCCATCTGCGATTGATAAAAACACCACCATATACTTCACAGAGGTTCGCGAACTCTCCTCCTATGTAAGTGAACTTATTGGAAAGCGCTCCATATCCACCGGTATCTCTTCCCTCACTGAATATGGATTGGACTTCCTGGGCAGCTGCGGAAAATGCAATAAGAGCGATCAATAAATGAGTCAGTAATAAACGGGTTTTCATATAGGATAATTTTTATACCCGTAGGACAATCAAGTCCTGCATAACCCCTATTGCCACTCAAAAATTATTACAATTTTTTTACTCATGGCGAATAGCCTCTACCGGATCTAGCCGCGATGCACGAATA
>JANOUH010000393.1:0-4941 GCA_031416795.1 Cytophagales bacterium
GACTATCAACGATATTATTCTGACTTAGTCCAAAGTGTAAAAATGGTTCTACTGATGAAAGATATCCCCGGAAGGGTGAAAAATATTGATACTGCAGTGTTCCTTTTGTTTTCAGGTAGACTTTTGTTCCAAAGCCTTCCCGGTTTTTTTCAGGCCCTTCGAAAGCAATTCGTAAATAGTTTGATTGATTTTTTTTGTTGTTAGCCTGACTTTCTAAAAGTGAAGCCTCGCCATCGATATTGTTAACTACCAAATCAAGATCCCCATCATTATCTAAATCAGCATAGGCAGCGCCATTTGAAAATGTGGGTTCTGTTAAGCCCCATGATGTTGATTCATCACTAAAAGTAAGGTCACCTTTATTTTTGTAGATATAGTTATGAATTTTTATTCCTGGCAATTCATTTAATAAAGCTTGTCGCTGCTCTTTGTCGGCAGTAGGCAAGCCCATGTTTTGTGTTTCATCACCATACATGATAAAATCAAGATTGGTGATGTCTTTTCCATATCCATTGGTGATGAATAGATCTTTGAGTCCATCATTGTCATAGTCGGCAAACAAAATGCTCCAGCTCCACTCGGTGGCTTCAATACCTGCTAGTTGACCAATTTCACTAAATGTGCCATTCCCATTATTGAGTTGCAATGTGTTGCGGACATATTGAGGTTCATATCCTACGCTTAATCCATGTTCAAATTCATCGTACCCGTTTCCGCGAGGCGTAAGTTTCCATCGCTTGTTGTCTTCGGGCAACATATCGACTACGGCAATATCAACGAGTCCATCGTTATTATAATCCGCCACATCGTTGCCCATGCCATTAAAAGTCTGGTGCTTGAGATAGCTGGATGCCTGGTTGGTGAATGTTCCATCCTGGTTGTTGATCCACAAAAGATCGTTGGTGATAAAATCATTAGAAACATAGATGTCGGGCCAGCCATCATCATTAAAATCTGAAACTGTAACTCCGAGACCGAAACCTTCGATGAGAATTCCAGCGTCTTTGGTTACATCAGTAAAAGTTAAATCGCCATTGTTTCTAAATAACTTGTCATTGGATGCGGCTTCCCCATTGACCACTTTAGGTCTTGACGCATTGCGACTATAGCTGACAAAAGAGTTGCGTAGCAAGTACATATCAAGATCTCCATCGAGATCATAATCAAAAAAGGTGCTTTGTATTCCATAACCTTTATCGTTTAATCTATATTTCTCTGCTTGTTCAGTAAATGTTAAATCACCATTGTTGATGAATAAAATATTCGCTCTCTCGCTTTCTGGCGTATTGCGATTTCCTCCAACGCTGATATAGATGTCCTTAAACCCATCCTGATTGATATCTACCATAGCCGCACCACTTGCCCAGGTTGATGTTACCACATTTGCTTTTTCAGTAATGTCTTCAAACTTCCACTGGCCTTTATTCAAATACAGTTTACTGGATGTCATGTTGCCCGTAAAATAAATATCCTGAAGCCCGTCATTGTTAATATCGCCTATTGCTACACCGCCTCCATTATACATGTATTCAAAGTCGATAACGGAAAGGGAATCAGCATACGTAATGGTGTTCGAAAAATGAATGCCAGATTCTACAGGAGTTATTGTCTTGAATAATGGTTCTTTATCCTTGCTGCATGCCATCAATAGTAAGGCACTAAAAATCAACTGAAGTGAGCTTTTCATGGGAAATGGTAAACGCTTTAAAAGACAAAAGGTCAGTAAATTTACTGACCTTTTGAATTAAGAAAAGACTGGTTTAATTTTTATCCCACCAGAGTGGAGTTGATATTTTATCTCCACCAGGTCCTATAAGCGGAATTGCTTTATCCACCTCTGCGCCATTCGTTACTTTTTCATCATTAATAAACGGAATGCGTCTGATCCAGTTTTTGGTAGGTGCATTGATATTCGCAGCTGTTGGCAAATCAGTGTTATCTGATTGCTTAACCGGGTAAAGCTTGAAAGCTCCGCTTCTGCGGATATCTGCCCATGCTTCAACACCTTCAGGGAACAACGCCAGCCACTTCTGAATGGTGATTTGTTCATTTTGCAGTAGAGTAGTAGCGCCAAATTTTATCGGTGCAGTTGAAACAGGTGGTGAATTCTGAGCATCACCGGGAGCAATTGGTGTTGCAGAACTATTAATGTAGGCGGTTATTGCTGCCGCATCGGTAATTCCCCATTGCTTCATGGATTCTGTGATACCCCGATTGTAATATGTTTCAGCGGTTCCGCCACCCATGCTCCATCCAAGAAGCGCACCTTCAGCACGCAAGAACCAGGCTTCAGCAGTGGCCATTACGTTGGAAGGAGTTGACAGGGTTCCAGCCTTTGATTTGTCCCAACGCGGTCCCTTATTCGAATTGTTTTTTGCCAAATTAAGAGGAAGTGCCATATCTGCTGATGTCAGACCGTTACGAAGACCATCATAGTTACTAGTGCCGGCAGCAGGAGAATAGTAAACTCCAATGCGAGGATCGCCATAGCCTTTCAATACAGACTCCATGGTAGAAGTCATCCGGAACTCGTTCCAGTCCATTACCGTCAGTCCATTGAAGTCATCACCTTTCTCCGTTCTGAAAATCAAGGCGTCATGATTCGGGCTATCTTCAAGTACACCACCTGTAGTAATGGCTTTTTCACCTTCTGCTCTTGCCCTGAGTGCATCCACTTTGGATATACGAACAGCGAGGCGCAATCGTAGCGTATTGGCAAATCGGATCCACTTGTTAACATCACCGCTGTAGATAAGATCGAATGTTCCATAAGGTACTTTGCTCTTATTGGCATTCAAGGTAGTAACCGCTGCATCCAATTTCTTGAACATGTCGTCATAGATCTTATCCTGCGCATCGTAGGGAACACTTGTTCCGGATACACCAGCATTGAAATAAGGAACAGGTCCCCACGTATCGGTCAGTCTGTGAAAGGTGTACACCCACCACACCTGAGCAATAGCATACTCAGCAGAGGCAGGGTCATACCCCTCGAATAGAGTTTGCAACTGCGGCACTACTTCACTGTAAATCGGGTTCCATGCGGCCCTAATCCAGTCCATACGGATTACCAGACGATCTGATGGGAAGTAAGTGGTCGTATTGGAGAAATACTGGCAATACTGATCATGAAATAAATTCTGCGCGATCTGGTAATTCCACCCATTATTGGTTGCGGTAGACTGAGCCTTGGAAAACAGGAACGGAAGCTGAGAAGTTTCCAGCTTTGAAAGAGCATTCTTGTTGGTATTTATGTCGTCAAACTCTTTCGTACACGACACCACCAGTACAATGCTGCACAGAAACAAATAGCCTCCGTACGTTCTTAACAGGTTTATTATTTTTTTCATATTAATTTTCATTCTTAGTAAGTTTTAACGGGCTTAGAAAGTTAACTGGATGTTGAATCCTAAACTACGTGTTGATGGCAATGTTCCATAGGAAATACCCTGCCAGTTACCGTTACCCAGAGACATGTCAGGATCGAAATTCATTTTACGTTTCTCTAATCCTGGAATTTCCAGTTTTGAATAGCCTCGGTATAAGAAGAACAGGTTACGGGCTACGGCTGAAATCCGGACTACTTTGAATACGGAGTTATCAGGTACTGGCACTGAGTAACCAATAGATAATTCACGTACCCTGAAGTTGGTAGCATCATAGGTAAAGAATTCAGCTGTTCCGTAACGACCACCAGAAGCAGTTGTCCAGAATGCCTGTGAATTAATGGCAGTAGTTACTTCGGCACCGGCTGTAGTTTGTCCACCAAGCATCCAGCTGCCTTCACGATAGTTTTCAGTCACTTCAGGCGCTCCATTGAAAGCAAGGAACATTTCAGTACCATCTACCACCGTTCCACCAACACGACCATCAATTAACAGACGCAATGAGAAATTGTTATAATTAAAGGTGTTGGTTAAACCAAGAGTAGCTTTCGGGTTGAAGTTACCAAGGTAAGCAAGTTCACCTGTAGTAACAGAAGATAGCGGCTTTCCATCAGGAGTTACCAATGGAGTTCCATCACTGGAGTGACTTACTAACTTATTATTGGTATATACATCGGCCGTATTCTTCCAGAAAAATCCTTCCATATCGCCATAGCTTCCGCCTTCTTTAATAATCGGAGTGGCAGAGCGACCGAAACCACCTGCCAAAGTGAATTGCTTGGTAGTTTCAGTGAGTTCGATAATCTTGTTGCGGTTCATACCCAGGTTAAAGTCAATATCCCACTTAAGGGCACCTTCCTTTAGCGGAGTTCCGTTAATTACGAATTCAACACCCTGGTTCTGGATATTTCCTGCGTTGATATACTTATTAGAGAAACCAGTGGCAACGGGTACACTCACTTGCAGTAACTGGTTGAAAGAATTGCTCTTGTAATAGGTAAATTGTAAACCCAACCTGTTTTCAATAAACTTGGCCTCAAGACCCAATTCGATATTTTTTACGATTTCAGGCTTTAAATCAGGTATGGCCTGTGTACTACTTCTGAAGATAAATCCGTTTCTTCCACCCGGTGAGTAGTTATAGGTGTTAAAGCGCAACTGGGCGCGGCCCCCATTACCTACTTCTGCATAGCTGGCGTTCAATTTTAAGAATGAAATCGCATCTGGAAAGGTAAATAAGTCAGAAAGAATGGCGGACACACCTACAGAAGGATAGCTGAATGAATGAGGACTTGGCAGTGTAGAACTCCAGTCGTTTCTTAAGCTGGCATCCAGAAAGATGGCTTCCTTAAAGGCTAAGTTTACCTGTCCGAATACAGATTGTGTTTGTACTTGAGTAAATCCTTCGCTGAATACCGGGTTGGTAGCGAAGTTCAATCCAAACTTGTTGGTTACGTTCAATCCAGTGGCTGAGGTGTTTAATTGATAATACTGGTTATCCTGGACGATGGCACCAACACGGTAATCAATTTTAAGATCATCGGTCTGGGTGTTT
>JANOUH010000394.1:0-2349 GCA_031416795.1 Cytophagales bacterium
CTTCTCAAATCAACAATCATGGTATTTATCCTTAAAATCCGAAATTACAAAAAGAGGCGATGGTAAGGATTAAATTATAGGTCATTTGGTTTTTCGGTCGGATGGGTCTACTTTTGTGCCACTAAATCGCGGGGTGGAGCAGTTGGTAGCTCGTTGGGCTCATAACCCAAAGGTCACAGGTTCGAGTCCTGTCCCCGCTACAAACACCAATCAGAAACCCTTGTAAATCAATGATTTGCAAGGGTTTTGTTTTTTCGGTGGACGGATACGTGGACGGTTTACAAAATTATCCCCCCTCCGGTTTTTACTGCCAGCGCGTACACACGATGCAACAACGGTTATTCATGGAAGGCTCTCAAACAATGAACCTACCCTCCCTCCCGGCAATCGGATTAACAAAGATTTATTATGTTAAAAAGGGGTACGTTTTAACCTTGTGAATAACGAGTGTTTCCTTTTCCTTCTCATTCTTGAGATAGAAATTAGGCACATCGGCAACATTTATGAAAAGCTACACATCAACTCCAAAGCACAAGCTATTCGGCTTGCCGTGAAGAAGCGGTGGGTTTGAGGGCAAGGCCCATTAATGAAGCCCAATCTAACGATTGATTTAGTAATTGGTGTATCTCAGCTAACCTGATGAAATAAGTGAGTCCGTATAAATTTCTTTATTTTAGCGTCCTGAAATTTTCTTAACAACATCCCTCCTATTACACTTTAGTATGAAGTCAGTTTTTTACTTCGTTTTTATTCTGACTTTCTGTTATCCACAAATCCAAAATGCCCAAAATTCAAAATCCTTAAATGCGCAGCTTCAAGCCTATGAGGTGAAATTCAAAAATCTGATGGCCACGCGCGGGCTTTCTTATTCAGAAGGCAAGGTTAATCAGAAAAAAATTGAAGATGTAGTGAGTAAGTACAGTGAAGATCTTTATGGCGAACCTCAACCGGGATTGGCACTTTTATTCTATCACTTTGAAAATGATACACTTTACCACTGGTTGTTTAACCACAACACCCTGGAAGCTACCGCCATTATTCCATTGAAGGTTGACTCTCTGATCGCTATGGAAAACACGCTCAAATTTTCATTATCAGTGGATGAAAAACTGAATGCTAATCGCAGTGTATTTAAGAATGAAAACAAAAAGTATCGGTTACGCACCTATCAAAGTGTGCCAATCATTAGCAAAATATTTTTCCCTGATGCCATCAGTCAAAAACTCATTGGTAAGAAGTATTTAATCATTTTGCCTATACTGAATCTTTCGAGTTTCCCCTTCGCATTGTTAAAGCCCTGGGGAGAAGAGAAAGGAATCCTGATCGATTCTATGTCCTATTCCTTTGCGCATAACTTCACCCAGTTTTTTCAGTCGGTAGAAAATAACGACATGAGTTACGACCAGAATTACAAGATGAAGAATGGGGTCTTTCAATTTAATCTCAGTGAACCCATTATCTGTGGTAATCCTTCCTTTACGGATCGATGCACAGATAAACTAAAAGCACTACCCGGGGCAGAAAAAGAAGCGACTGAAGTCGGCAGATTTTTAAATGCCCGCGTGATGACCGGAACGGCTGCCCGCAAAGATTCTGTAACGGTTAAAATGATCACATCAAATTTCATTTATTTATCCACTCATGGCTGGGCCGATCCGGAATTTCCGCTCGACAGTAGTTTCATCGCCTTGTATCAGCCGGGCGGATGTGGTTTTGTGACACCACGAGAAATACAATCAATGACATTGGAGAATAAACCCATCGTAATTTTAAGTGCTTGCCAAACCGGGTTAGGAATGATTCACGAAGCAGGTATTGTCGGGCTTGCACGCGGTTTTTTGAAAGCGGGAGCTCAATCCGTTTTAATGAGTTTATGGGATGTAAATGATTCTGAAACGGAAAAGCTGATGAGTCTATTTATTCAGGAACTGCAAGTGCCACATCCTTTTTTTCCTGCCGAACATTGGCGACAAGCAGTGCTTAAATACAAAAGGGATGGCAAGAAGGATGCGATCAACTGGTCTGCTTTTCAAAATTTTGGTGTGCCTTATCGTTTGCTGGCACCGGCACGCCTTCAACCAATGAGGAATTGAAAGATTGATTAGCGATCAGGAAGACTTAACTTTGAATTTTTACATTAATTTATTAAAGTGCCAACTCCACACAAATCCGGTTTCGTAAGTATTGTAGGCAAGCCCAACGTGGGCAAAAGCAGTTTGATTAACAAATTGGTAGGCGAAAATCTTTCCATCATTACTGCCAAGGCTCAAACTACCCGCCATCGCATCATGGGTATTTTGAATGGTGAAAATTTTCAGATTGTCTATTCTGATACGCCTGGCATTCTGG
>JANOUH010000395.1:0-10174 GCA_031416795.1 Cytophagales bacterium
AGATTTTCCAGCACCCATTCAAATAATGGAGCATGCACCTGGGCTTGGATGGTTTCTGATAGTGTGTGCACCTCAAAGTTAATTTTGGAAGAAACGCGAGGGCGCAAATAACCTACCACATTATTTGCCAATTGGTAAATATTTTCATCCTTCAATACTGGCGTTGAGCCAATGCTGGAGAAACGCTCCGTGACAACCGTGAGTTTCTTAATGTCCTTATCCAGCTCCTCTACAATTCCTTTATTCTTTATCTCCGGGTCATCGCGTAAAACTTCAATCCATGCCATGAGTGAAGAAAGAGGTGTGCCCAACTGGTGAGCGGTTTCCTTGGCAAGACCGACCCACACCTGGTTTTGTTCTGCAGTGCGCGAGTAATTGAAAGCGAGGTAAGAGATAAAGGCAAGGATTGCAATCACGGACAATTGTACATAAGGAAAGGCAATGAGTTGTGTAAGAAGTTTTGAGTTTTTATAGTACACAAAACCATAACTTTCCACTTCACCATTTTCATTGACCGAGGTCATTTCAATGGGGACATATGCTTCTTTCATTTCCTCCACCTGATGTTTCAGATAGTCTTCTTTTTTCTTTTTGGAAAGAGATTCGTTCAAATCAATGTTGGTGTACTGGTATTCGATGTCTTTGGTGATCCAGATTACCGGAATAGATTTGTTTTTGAAGATGATTTCATTGGTAACGAAGTCGATACTTTCTTCCGATCGGGTGATGTATTCCAAAGCCTTGGCAAATAGTTCAACCTGTTGTTTTTCTCTTTCCTTGAGTTGATCAACTAAAAAGTTAGTGTAGAAAATTGATCCAACGCTGATGATGACCGAAACAACCAAAATGATCCACTTCAACTTTGTGTTGTCCTGATAGAAATCCATCGAGGCGGGCAGTGGTATTTTTTTGCTCATATCCGCATGGAAATTAAATAAAAAAACCGGATGGTGTATCCGGTTTTATTTTCAGTATAATAGACGAATTAAGACTTCATCATAAACCACTTGGCTAAAACCTTGTAGCTCACTTTTGTTCCAGTCATTAAAATACCAACACGGTAAATTCTTCCGGCTATCCAGGTGGTCAGTAAAAATCCACCAATTAATAAAATCATTGAAAGAGCCAGTTCCCAACCGGGCACGCCAAAAGCGATACGCCCAACCATGGCTACGGGTGAAGTGAATGGAATAACAGAAAGCCAGAAGCTTGCAGACCCATGTGGGTCTCGTAAGATGAACATGAACAAGCCCATGTAACCAATCAGAAGTGGAAGTGTGACGGGGAATTGAAATTGTTGTGCTTCTTGCTGTGAGTCAACCGCAGAACCCACGGCTGCAAAGAGAGCACCGTAAAGCAGGTAGCCTCCCAAAAAATAGAACACAAAAACAAAAGCAATCTTTGCAAAAGGGATCTCACTCAAATTACCCAATAGCTCGCCAACCTTCGAGTTTTGCTGATCCATGGCTTCCTTCATTTCCGGATCTTTATCCATTTGTTGAGTCATCTGTTCCATCATTTGTTTCTGTGGCATCTTTAAACCGAAGTAAGCCAACGTGCCTGACGAAAGCACTGTTATTAAAATAATCCAAATGGTAAACTGTAATAGACCTACTGAGGCGATGCCAAGTATTTTACCCAGCATGAGCTGAAAGGGTTTTACGGATGAGACAATCACCTCTACAATCTTGGAGGTTTTTTCATCGATCACTCCTTGCATGATTTGAATGCCATAGATGAGCACGAACATGTAGATTAAAATACCAAGGCCAAATCCAAGACCATATAAAATACCTGAGTTACTGGACTTCTCCTCGCCCGTATCGGTCAGGCTAAATTGTTTCAGACTTACTTGTGGTCTTAAACTTTTCAACGTGGCTGCATCAATTTTGTATTCCTGTAATTTCAGATCATGAATTCTTGTTTCAATCAGTGATTCCAGATCGCCCACTTTATCGATGCTCGGATTTTCTTTTGTGTATAATAAAACTCCTTCAGGTTTATTGATATCAAAATCAGGTATATAGAGTAGCGCAAAATCGTTGGTGGCATTGTAGATTTTCTTGGCCCCCTCCAGGGTTTGATCAATAGGAATGAATATAAAACGCTTGCTGTCTTCGAAAGTAAAATTTTTACTTTCATCAAGAACGTGCACCACATCGGCTTTGGCCGACTCAGCATCTTTAATCGCTACATAAGCAAGACCTCCAATAATAGCCGGAAAAATGAGTGGAACCAGAATCGTAGTAATCAGAAATGATTTCTTCTGCACTCGGTTAAGAAATTCGCGTTGTATAATTAACCAGATCTTATTCATAATTTAAAATGTCTTTGTTATGGTCGGGTTATAATTCGAGTAAATGTTTTTTAAGAGCTTCATCACCTTCTCCTTTCACCAGGCTGATAAAAATATCGGCCATGCTTGGTATCTTTTCCTGGAAGCTGTGTACTTCGGTAATATCAATGATATCGCGTATCACTTGATTGCCTTTTATTCCATCCCTTGCTTTAAGGGTAGTGGAAAATAAGTTATCCTCAATCGGCACTTGTTTGATTAATTCGTATCGATCGGATGGCAATGAAAAATCATTTCCACGATGCTCAACGATGAATGTATTTGATTTGAATTGATCCTTTACTTGTTTCTTGGGACCTTCCAGAATTTTTTTTGATTTGTTGATCAGCGCAATATGATCGCACAACGATTCTACCGTTTCCATGCGATGCGTAGAAAAAATAATGGTGCTTCCTTTTTCTTTCAACTCTAATATTTGTTCGGTGATGAGTTGTGCATTAACTGGATCAAATCCCGAAAAGGGTTCATCCAGAATAATCAATCTTGGTTCGTGCATGACGGTGCTGATGAATTGCACTTTCTGGGCCATGCCCTTAGAAAGATCTTCTACTTTTTTATGCCACCAATCCCGGATCTCAAATTTATCGAGCCATACTTTTATCCGCGCAAGTGCGTCTTTCTTGCTCAGTCCTTTTAGTTGTGCAAGATAAAGAAGTTGGTCGCCCACTTTCATTTTTTTGTAGAGGCCACGTTCTTCAGGCAGGTACCCAATGATCTCCACATGTTTGGGGTGCAGGCGTTCGCCAAAGACAGAAATCTCTCCTGAATCGCTATTAATGATTTGGTTAATGATACGTATTAAAGTGGTTTTTCCTGCTCCGTTGGGCCCCAGCAATCCGTAAATTGATTTTTCCGGAATGGTAATGTTCACTGAATCCAACGCAGTATGGTTGGCATAATGTTTTGTTACGTTTTTAGCAATAAGAGCATCCACTGATTGAGTGATTTAGGTTAAGATTGAAAAGTAAGCATCAGGCACATATGTCCGAAAGTAATCCGGATAAAATTCAAACCAAAATCTTACTCAATAAAGCTGATTAATGATTGCTTTCGCGAAAGACGATTTTGCCCATCGACACATCGAGATCAAACACAAGTGCTTTTGGGCTGTCTTTGGTATAGGCCGCATTCGCGAATTTGTTGGGTCCTATCTTTTTAAGGGTACGCGAAAGATTGATGCTGCATAACCACGACTCATTTATAGTCACTAACACGGGAACGTCTTCGGAGGGTAATTGAATAACCAGATTGCCAGCCCCTACACTGCCGATGATATGATTGGCGATGGTTGGCCTATTACCAAAGTCGAGGAACATGTTTCCAAAACCAACTTCTGCTAAAACAACTTTTGATTTAGCCATATTGAGATCACGGGCATTCAACGAACCCATATCTACCTTTACAGAAAAGGTGTCCATGGTAATTTTATTCTCTACATGTGCATTATAACTGATGTTCACATCGGCACTACCAGTATTGATTTTTAGTTTTTCAATGGATAAGCCGGAGAGATCGATATTGGCATTACCTAATCCATAGTCAAGATCTAAAATATATTTGGTGGATTCGGCAAGGTATACTTTCCAGAATTTTTCGGAAGGTCTTTCATCGGCTCCAAAAACACGGTATGAGATTTTATGACCAACACCTGACGCATTATCTTGCTCAAGTGAAAGTTTTACAGAACAGGTCTTACCGATTACCTCATTGCTGAACGAGTGGCCGTATTCTTCCACATCCTGATTGCTGTAGACATTTAGGATGTCTTCGTTTTGACTTGATTTAATAAAGCAATTGCCAGTTTTGGCCCTTAGTTTTAGTATAACCTTATCACATTCTTGTATTTTCTCAACAGAAAACTGCTTCTTAACCTGTGCGCTTACGCCAAAAGCCACGGCACTGGTTGATAAGGCTAAAATGATCGATCTCCACATGTCTACTACTTACGTATTAAGTTCAGGTAAAGTTTAAAGATGTAAGAAAGGTTGGTTTTTTGTCAAAAAAATAACCCGTAATGGATCTTATACGGGTTATTTCAAAAAGGGTTTTATTTTTTTATCCCAGATATTCTTTCATGCGTTCGAAGAAACCTTTTTCACCCGACTCAGGGTGGGGTTGAAAATTGGGAGAGTTTTTCAAGCTTTCCAGTTTTGCCTTCTCTTCACCGCTCAATTTTTTAGGGGTGAATACATTTATATAGATGAGTTGATCCCCAGCTCCGTACCCATTGATGTCTTTCAATCCTTTGCCGCGAAGTCTGAGTATTTTTCCGCTCTGTGTGCCTGAATCTATTTTGATTCTCACCTTTCCTCCAATGGAAGGAACTTCCACGGAAGTGCCTAATACGGCATCTATAAAACTGATATGTAAGTCAAAGACCAGATTATTACCATCACGTTTTAATTCTTTGTCTTCCTGCTCTTCGATCAAAATAAGCAAGTCACCCGGTATTCCTCCGCCTGGCGCTTCATTTCCTTTTCCGGACATAGAAAGCTGCATGCCATCGCTTACCCCTGCAGGAATTTTTACCGAGATCATGTCTTCTTTAGAAATAAGACCGGAGTTATCAACGCCTGAAGGTCTCTTGTCAATAAGTTGACCAGCTCCATTACATGCCGAGCATGTGGTAGTTGACACCATCTGACCTAGCATGGTGTTTACCACTTTTCTTACCTGACCTGTTCCCTGGCAGGTTGTACAATTTTTGAACGTAACACCTTCTGCACGGATGAGTCGGTTTACTTTTATTTTCTTCTCAACACCATTGGCAATTTCTTCTAAGGTAAGCTTGAGTTTGATCCGAAGGTTTGAACCTTTGCGTTGTCTTGTTCTTCCGCCACCACCACCGCCAAAGAAGCTATCAAATGGACTACCACCACTACCACCTCCAAAAATATCACCGAATTGGCTGAAGATATCATCCATGTTCATGTCATGACCACGGAAACCACCACCACCTTGTTTTGCATGCCCGAAACGATCGTATTGTGTCCGCTTTTCTGTATCGCTCAACACTTCATATGCTTCTGCCGCTTCTTTAAATTTTTCTTCTGCCTCTTTGTTGCCCTGATTTTTATCAGGGTGAAACTGAATGGCAACTTTGCGGTAAGCCTTCTTGATTTCTTCTGGAGTTGCTGATTTGCTTACTCCTAATATTTCGTAAAAATCTCTTTTCGTTGACATGATTGGCGAGCTTGGAAGTTAGTGTTGGTTCAGTGTGATAAAAATTAATTTCAACTTCCTACCACTACTTTGGCAAAGCGAATTACCTTATCATTTAATAGGTAGCCCTTTTCTACGGCTTCCACCACTTTGCCTTTTAACTTTTCTTCTGGTGCGGGCATTTGTGTAATGGCTTCATGAAGATCAGGATTAAAGGCAGTTCCATTCGGAGTTTCCATAGGTTTAATACCATATTGCTCCAGTGTTTTTTTAAATTTATTCTGGATCAGGAAAAACCCTTCTGCTTCTTTATCATTTCTGTCTCTGAAGGCTTTTTCGGCACGTTCAAAATCATCGGCCACGGGAAGCAACGATTGTAACAATTGCTCATTAGCCGATTGAATCATTTCGAGTTTTTCCTTAGAAGATCTTCTTCTGAAATTATCAAACTCAGCATAGAGACGGATGTATTTATCTTTTGCTTCTGCCAATTCGTCCTTAAGTTTTTTAATAGGATCGATGATATCTTCTTTTTTCACTTCATTCACTGGCTCAGGAGTTTGAGTAGGAGGGGTTTCTTCTATCAAATCATTGTGTTTTTCCAATTCCGGTTCTGGTTGAACTGAGTTTTCCATAGTTATCGCTTAATGAAGTTCAAAGTGACAAGAATTTTGCCAAAATTGATATCGTGTCAGAATGGCGTTACGGGTTGAGCGTGCGCCAAATAAGGTCTTTGAGATCGGTAATTCCCTGGTTGGTCAGCGATGAAATAAAGACAGAAGATATGCCCTTAGGCAGATCTTTTTTCACCTCCTTGAGTAATTCATCATCAAGCATATCACACTTGGAAATAGCGAGCAGTCTTTTCTTATCGAGTAATTCCGGGTTGTATTTGCGCAACTCGTTCAACAGAATTTCATATTCTTTTTTGATATCATTGGAGTCGACCGGAATGAGAAACAACAACAATGAATTTCGCTCAATGTGTTTTAAGAAACGAACACCCAATCCTTTTCCTTCGGCAGCACCTTCAATGATTCCTGGAATATCGGCCATCACAAAAGATCTTGAATCGCGATAGGATACTACACCAAGGTTTGGAGTCAAGGTTGTAAATGCATAGTCAGCAATCTTGGGTTTAGCCGCTGATACAACAGATAGTAATGTTGACTTGCCTGCATTTGGAAAACCAACAAGGCCAACATCGGCCAGCAATTTCAATTCAAGAATAACCCACTCATCTCTTCCCGGTTCACCGGTCTGCGCATGTTGTGGTGCCTGATTGGTGGGGGTTGCAAAATGGGCATTGCCTTTGCCTCCCCGGCCACCAGGAAGGAGAATTACCTCTTGACCATCCTCATTGATTTCGCACATGATCTCATGCGTTTCGGCACTACGCGCCACCGTGCCCAGGGGTACGTCCAGCGTGATATCTTTTCCGTATGATCCTGTGCAGTTTTGTCCTTCTCCTGCTTTGCCATTTTCGGCAAACACATGCTTACGAAACTTCAAATGAAGTAACGTCCACATTTGTGCATTTCCTCTCAGTATGATGTGTCCACCTCGTCCTCCGTCACCACCATCGGGTCCTCCTTTTTCAATGAACTTTTCACGATGAAAATGCAGGCAGCCTGCGCCACCATGTCCTGAGCGGCCGTTGAATTTTACATAATCAATAAAGTTGGGAGAGGACATGGTATAGTTGGTTCAGGGATGTTCAGCGATCCAGTATCGCACAAATGTTTTTATTAATCTCATCAATAGCACCAATGCCATGCACCGTGTTTAATCTTCCCTGACTTTTATAGTAAGGTAGAACATGGATGGTTTTACTGAAATATTCTGTTATCCGTTTATTTAATTTTTCTTCTTCGTCATCAACCCTGTTATCGGTTGATCTGCGCTTGGCAATACGCGTGCGCACTTCTTCTTCGGTTACGTCAAGAGCAATGACATGATGAATGGCTGTTCCATTATCTTTCATGAACGTATCGAGTGCTTCAGCTTGCGGAACGGTACGAGGAAACCCATCGAACAAAAATCCTTTGGCTTGTGGATTTTTGTCCAACTCTTCTTTTAACATGGCAATGGTAATCTCATCAGGAACCAACGCGCCACTATTCATAATCTCCTTAACTCGTTTCCCTAACGCAGTGTCATTCTTGGTGTGCCATCTAAAAAGGTCACCGGTTGAAATGTGTACGAATCCAAACTTTTGGATTAGCTTTTCGCTTTGCGTGCCTTTGCCTGCTCCAGGCGGCCCAAAGAGAACAAGATTGATCATATCAGGTAGTTTAGGTAAAAAGGGAGCGCAAGATAATGATCAATTGAACAATAGCCAATTGGGGTCCCATTCAGCAGACTGAATCTACTTTTCAGCCTCCTTTTCTATTAACTTATAGATGTCCTTGTAATTTCGACCTAAGCCATCATAATCGAGGCCGTAGCCAACCACAAACTCTGAATCCAGTTCAAAGCCCACGTATTTTATATCTGAGTTCTTTTCCCGTGCGCCTTTTTTTCTGAGCAAGCTGATCACTTCCACTGATTTTGTGCCCAGGCTACGGAGCTCTTCTATTATTTTTTCAATGGTAAGTCCAGAATCAACAATATCTTCAATAATGACGATGTCCTGATTGAAGAGGCTCTCGTCATGGCCGATGAGCGTTTTTAATTGGCCCGTACTTGAAGTGCCTGAGTAAGAAGATATTTTGACGAACGAAATCTTGCAAGGAATTTTTATCTCTTTAAGTAGATCTGCAGCAAACATGAACGAACCATTGAGAATGGGTAAAAAAACAGGTGACTGATCTTTATAATCTATGTTAATTCTTGAAGCGAGCTCACACGTTTTCTCTTCAATTTTTGAAGCGGGAATAAATTTTTTGAATTCAAGATCTTTAATCTTCATACAGGTCAAGTCAACAACTCGCTCAAAGATACTTCTTTAAACATTTATTTAGAAAAATGATTTGCTTGTATGAACAATCTATTTTAGTTCAAACGTTTGTTTTATACCCATTGTCGTTTATTTCAGTTTTTAATGAAATGGCCATAAGGCATTTGCATACAAGCAGACTATGATCTTTCAGAAAAGCGGACAGGAATAGGAATGTTTCTGTAAGAAAGCAATATTAGTTGTTCTTGAATCGGAGTTTAAAGTACAAGAGTGACGAAGCAAGTACGAGAGTAAGCGTGTTAGCCACAATGACAGGAATATCCTTAATGACGATTCCATAGATAAGCCAGAGCAATACACCAAAGCAAAAAAATGAAAACATACCTAACGAGAGATCTTTTGCCGAACCGCTCTTCCATGTTTTAATCACCTGCGGTAAAAATGCAACTGTAGTACACGAACCTGCAGCCAGACCAAGAATTTGAATTTCGTTCATAATTAAAAAAATAGTTACGCAAAGATAACGCAGTGCGAGAACGAAAGATTTGTTCGTGTAAGGTTATCTAGATTCCTGATAGGTTAAACCGATTGCATAGAATTTTGTGGAAGCCACCGGGTATTTATCCCGGATCTATTTATTAATTCTTCTTTTTGCCTTTAATTATTTGGTACAGGTAGTCAATACGGTGAATCATGAGCTAGATAATAATTAGAAATAAGGACAACATATGCAAGGTTGATATAACCAATATTTCTAACAGCATACCAATTATACCAACCTAAAGATTTAGGGTTTAAATAATGCACATGGGCATCAATAATCATCCCCTAGCACAAACTCATTTTTCCGATTCATCCATTTACCACCTGTGAAGTCAGGGAACTCAACGCTTTCACCTCCCAATTGAATTGAACTTTCTGACAAAGGAGTGATTGCGCTCCAGGTAACGGCATCATAAACATCTTGCGGAGTGTTTGTTTTGCGTTTTACAGATTCCAGGAATGCATTGAGAACAAACCAATCCATGCCACCATGCCCTGCACCACTGGCATCATTACCATATTTTTTCCAAAGTGGATGATCATACTTATCCAACCATTCTTTGGCATCCTCCCATTGATGTGGTTTTTTGCTTTGTCCTTCAATGTAGATTGATTCATTCAGATCCATCCATATACCTTTTGTGCCTTGCACACGGAAGCCTAATGAATAAGGTCTTGGTAAATCAGTATCGTGCTGAAGTAAAATGGTTTCATTGTTATTGGTGCTGATCATCGTGGTCACTACATCGCCCAGTTTGAAATTGACTTTTGCATTTGGATGATTTGGGCCACCCAATTTCACGATATGTTCATGAAGGCCTCGTGCTTTAGAAGAATATGATACCAGTTGTGTGAACCGATTGCCACGATTGATATCAATCATCATAGCTACTGGCCCGATGCCGTGGGTAGGGTAGAGGTCGCCATTGCGATGAACAGCGTGATTCGTGCGCCACTGTGCTTCTGAAAATCCTTTTTCACCAAACTCAGCACCATTTCCATCAGGGGTGCCATTGTTGAATTTTATTTCGCGCAAATCGTGCTGATAGCCACCTTGCAAATGAACAATCTCACCAAATATATTTTGACGAACCATGTTTAATACCGCCATCACATCGCGTCTGTAGCAAACATTTTCCAACATCATGAGTGGCATGCCCGTGCGTTCAGAAGTACGAACAAGCTCCCAGCATTCATCGATGTTCATGCCGGTG
>JANOUH010000396.1:0-3072 GCA_031416795.1 Cytophagales bacterium
TAAAATTTTTTCTTCACCTACTGTGGTGGTATCACCGTGGCCAGGATACACAATAACTTCATCCGGTAACGTGAATATTTTTTGATGTATACTTTTAATCAGTGTGTTGAAATCTCCACCTGGAAGATCGGTGCGTCCAATACTTTGTTCAAACAAAACGTCACCACTTAATAATGAATTTGAATCCTTGTGATAGAACCCAATATGACCAGGCGCATGACCCGGAAGAAAAAGAACATCGAAGATAATATTGCCAAAAGAAACCGTATCACCTTCGGCTAAATAACCATCCGGAAGCGCTTCCCGATATAGGTTAAATCCATAAGAAGGCGCATAGGCTTTCACAGACAGAAGCACAGGCTCATCGTTTTTGTTGATAAGCAGTGGCACATTGTATTTTTCCTTTACAAAATCATTGCCCAGTACGTGATCGATATGGCAATGCGTGTTTAGTAAATATTTGATCTTTATTTTTTTAATCTCGATGAATTGAGCCAGCGTGTCTTTTTCCACTTTCTCGTAGCAGCCGGGGTCAATCACTACTCCTTCACCAGTTTCATCATATACCAGGTAGGTATTTTCGGAGAAAGGATTGAATGTAAATGTTTGTATTTGAATCATATCAAGGGGTAAAAGTAATTCCTTTTATCAAAACCCGACAGGGGCCAATAAGGTTTGTCGCCATGCAGTTGGATTAAATCGCATTTCTCTTCTTTCTATGTTATGGTGTTGTATTTTTGGATGAATAATCTGAATCAGCATCAAATTGGTTGATTACATCATAGTAGGTCAGGGTCTTGCGGGATCGACCCTTGCTTTGCGAATGCTGGAGCAAGGCAAAAGTTTTATCGTATTCGATGAGCCTGCTTCCAATCGAAGTTCGGCCATTGCTGCGGGATTGTATAATCCGATTACTGGTAAACTAATGACCAGGACGTGGATGGCCGAAAAGATTTTTCCCGAACTACATCAGTTTTATTTATGGGCTGAAAAGATCTTAGGTCACCGGTTCTTTTATCCCCAACCCATTTACCGTCCATTTTTGTCAGTGGCAGAACAAAATGAATGGATGGGAAAAAGTGTGGATCCTGCGCTTCTCGATTATGTTCAGGAAGTGTTCACCCAGAGTAAGTATGGAAACCAGGTATATGATCCGTTTGGAGGAATTGTGTTAAAGCAGTGTGGCTATCTGGATGTGAGGTCCTTTCTTCATTATGTTAAGGATCATTTGCTTACGACCCAGTCTTACGTGCCAGAACGGTTTGATGAAACGCATTTGGAAATAAAACCACAGGGAGTCCGATACAAAGATATCGATGCGGGAAAAATCATTTTCTGCAATGGCACAGCCCAGCAACAATCAACGATGGTAAGTGACGTGCCCATCCGATTGTTGAAAGGAGAAACCTTGGTGATAGAATTAGAGGAACCCCTTGAACTGATTTACAATCGGGGTGTTTATATGGTGCCCATGCACGAAAAGAACAGATATAAGGTGGGAGCCACCTACGAATCAAAGCTTCTCACGCCCGAGATCACACTGGCGGGAAATCTGGAGTTGCAGCAGAAGTTAGATGAGCTACTGAAGGTTCCTTATAGGATTATTTCGCAGGATTGGGGTTTCAGGCCCACCACACCTGATCGCAAACCCATTTTAGGGATGCACCCTGTTTCTGAAAATGTTATTATTTTTAATGGCCTGGGCACAAAAGGTGTCAGCCTGGCGCCTTATTTTTCAGGGCAACTTCTGGATTGGCTATCGGGTAAAATTGAAATCCGGCCGGAAGTCAATATTAATCGGTTTAAATCGTTATTTTCGAAATCCAGAGGATTAGCATGAGAGGATCGTTTCGATATTTAGGAGTCTTAGCAGGAATATTGTTTTTGGTCAGTGACGCATTGAGTCAACAGGCACTTGAAACATTTGGCAAAAACCGAATTCAGTTTAAGAAGTTTGAATGGAGTTATTTAAGCTCTGAAAACTTCGATGTTTACTACTATGATAACCGGAAGCGCGTAGCCGAGGAGTCGCTGCAATACCTCGAATCAGAATTTGATCGTATTACCGATCTGATCGGATTTTACCCATACCAAAAGACAAAAATTTTCCTTTATAATTCCGTCATCGATTTGCAGCAAAGCAACATGGGTCTTACGGACACCCAATTCAGTTCGGGAGGAGAAACGGAATTTATAAAACCCTATGTTGAAATCGCACATCCTGGGAACATTGAAGAATTTAAAGAGGAGCTACTCTTCGAGTTTTCTGATTTGATGCTGAATGAAATGATGTTTGGAGGGAGCCTGAAAGACATGTTTCAAAATGCCGTGTTGCTGAACCTTCCAGATTGGTTTGTTGATGGGGCATCGCGCTATGTGGCCAAAGGATGGAATGAGGAGATGGATGACTTCGTAAGACAATTCATTAAGAGCAAAAAAGTTAATAAGGCACTTAAACTCACAGGAAAAGAGTCGGCATTAATTGGTCAGTCGATCTGGAATTTTATTGTTGAGAAATATGGAAAGAGCAGCGTCAACAACATCTTAAACTATACGCGCATCATTCGTAATGAAGAGAAAAGCGTCATGATCACCCTGGGTATCCCATTCAAACAATTGATGGTTGAATGGAAGAATTTTTATAGCACGATGGAGCAGAGTGTAGCGAGAAGTTATGTGAGCCCTTCTGATTCAAGCCGGTTTAGTCCCTCTCATCGTAAAACCGTTGTTTTCACTACAGTAAAGATTAGTCCGGATGGAAAGAAAATCGCTTATGCAGAAAATGATCGTGGAAAGTTTCGGGTGATTGTAAAGTCATTGGAAAACGGAAAAGAGTCGGTTATTCTGAATGGAGGCAATAAAGTAATAAAGCAAGATGTTGATTTCAGAGTTCCGTTACTCAGCTGGGCCGATGCCAATACGTTAGGAGTAATCGGTACAAAAAGTGGCCAGTATGTTTTTTGGCTTTATGACCTGGTAACGAAAAGCAAACTTCCACGGGAACTGGAAAGCTTTAGCAACATACGCAACTTTGATTTTTCAGGTAACGGACGACTGGCCGTTTTGAGTGCA
>JANOUH010000397.1:0-2909 GCA_031416795.1 Cytophagales bacterium
GTTCGCTTGGCTGGATTACTCAATCAGATTTACGGAAAATAACTTGAGGTTATTGGCGTGGAATAAATTATCCTTTGATATATTTTCTCCACCACCATTGAAACACCACCAACCCCCAGATGCGGGCATGTACATCTTGTGGATTGGATGAAAATAATTGACGCTTGAGTTTTTCTATTTCTGAATAGTTGAAAATACCCTGAGCAGTAATATTCTTTTCGGAAAGGAGATCATCGACAATCAACGACTTCATTTCTTTTCTAAACCATTTCAACAAAGGCACTTCAAAACCTTTTTTTGGTCTGTTGTATAATTTCGCAGGAAGTATGTCACGAAAAGCATCTTGCAAAATTCGTTTGCGGATGGAGTTGGTGATTTTATAATCATCCGGAAGACTGAATATAAAATCGACAACTTGATAATCTAAGAAAGGAACACGCACTTCCAGACCATTCGCCATACTCATTAAATCTACTTTTGTCAGCATGTCATTGGCAAGCACCAGGTTCATGTCGGAAAGAAGAATATCATGGATCGTTTCTTTTTCAGGAATGAAGCGAAGCAGTTCCTTTTTCCTGCTTTCGTATTGCTGCTGTTGAAGTTTTGCTTTGGTGCTTTCGGATAGCAATGCGTTTACTTCAGGTTCTTTTGCGAAGCCAGCCCATTGCCAGTAACGTTCCTGGCTGTTTAGTTTCATGCCTTCCGCAAAGCGTTTGAACTGACGGAACTTATTGCTCAATGAACTATTTCTGGATTGAGGCATCGCATTCCAGAGAGGAGATAATGCCGATACTATATTTTCCTTCCAGCCACGGTGTATCATTCGGTGGAAGGCTGCATGCTTGTTGTACCCCGCAAGCATTTCATCAGCTCCATCACCAGAAAGAGCGACCGTGGCATGTTTGCGAGTCTCCTTGCTCAGAATGTAAACGTTAATCGCTGAGGAATCTGCAAAAGGTTCATCAATATAGTCCAGTACAGAGTTTACATGAGCATACAGATCATCGTTGGTCAATGAAAATACCGTATGATCGGTTTTGAAATGTTTTGCAACCAGGTTGGCATATTCGGTTTCGTCAAAAAACTTTTCATCGCGAAAGCCAATGGAGAATGTGTGCAAGTCAGGTTTATGTCTACTGGCCAGTGCCGTAATGACTGAGGAGTCGATGCCACCACTGAGAAAAGCCCCTAGGGGCACATCGGCAACCAACCTGCGTTGCACAGAGTCATCCAAAAGTGTTTTTAATTTTTCTTTTGCGTCTGGATAGGGGAGAGGCTCTGAAGATGTATTTGTTGGAATCGTATAATAACAGTGACTCTCCAATTTCTTGTAGCTGACTTTTAGATAATGACCGGGCATTAATTTTTTCACGTGGGTGAAAATGGTGTCAGGTGCCGGAATATAATTCAGTTGGAGATAGTTGAAGAGTGAGGTGTAGTCTATTTCTTTATCGATGCCATATTCGAGTATAGATTTCATCTCGGAGGCAAACAGAAATTTATCTTCATCAAATAGATAAAGGAATGGTTTGATACCGTATCGATCGCGGGCTACAAAAAAGCTTTGCTCCAGTTTATCATAAATGCAAAAGGCAAAGAAGCCGTTTAATCGTGGAAGACAAGCTGCACCGTATTGCATATACATGTGGAGCAATACTTCGGTATCGGATTCCGTGATAAATTTTACTCCGCGAGCTTTCAGTTCTTCTCTAAGTTCACGGTAATTGAAAATCTCTCCATTGAAAATAATGCAGTAGCGTTTGCTTTCATCCAACATAGGTTGATGGGCAATGCTTCGAGTGTCAATGATGGAAAGCCTGCGGTGGCCAAGTGCTACAAATTCATCAAGATAGATATCCTGAAAATCGGGTCCACGCTTGTGCAGCGCCATGGTGGCAGCCGTAACGTGGATCATGTTGAATTTCCCAACAAGATTAAAAGCAAATACACCGGTTATGCCGCACATGTTTGTTAATGATTGGGAAAGATAGAAAGTAAAACAGTTCAATAAAAAAGCAGCAGGTGAATCCCGCTGCTTTCTTTAAAATGAGAGTAGGGTGATTTACATGGGTTTGATCATAACGTTGCGAAACCAGGCTTCGCTGCCATGGTCTTGCAAAACGATGTGTCCCTTAGAGGCAGCGCCATATCTGGCAGCTTCATTCCATTTACCAGCTTTTTTTATAGCCATCCATTCAGGCGAACTCAATTCATACTCCACCACTTTATCACCATTCAGCCAATGCTCTACATGATTTTTGTTCACCACCAGCTTTGATGTATTCCATTCACCTGCAGGTTTTGTGTTTGTTTTTCCTGCAGGATGCATTCCATAATTAGATCCGTTAAGATGGTTAGCTGTTTCATTGGGAAAGCCAGCATCATCCATCAATTGAAATTCAGGTCCTGAGTAATAAGGTTGTTCAAATTCTTCAGTAACTCTGAACATCACACCTGAATTACCCTGAACCCCAATCTTCCAATCAAATGATAACTCAAAATTTTCGTATTCATCTGTCGTCATGATGTCGGCACGTTTATCACCAACGCCAGTTACTGTTTCATCTAGTGCTTTGCAATGGAGTGTTCCATCTATTACCTCCCAGGTATTGTTTTCACGAGCTTTAAATATTTGCCACCCGTTGGTGGTTTGGCCGTCAAATAATAATTGCCAGCCTTCGGCTTTTTGCTGTTCAGTAAGTTGAGATGCTGGGGCGACTTCTATTGTGGTTGCCGTTGTCTCTTCTTGTTTTTTGGATGAACACTGCACCAAGAAGACGGTAATCGAAAGAAGACAAAGGGAAGAAAATATCTTTTTCATAGGTTGATTTTTTTGAAGATGGTTACTTAATACGATATTGGTGAAATAAAGTTAAAATTTAAATTATGAGATTAAAATTTACCCTGCT
>JANOUH010000398.1:0-9563 GCA_031416795.1 Cytophagales bacterium
GATCGTGCAGCAAAATTCAGACGCACATTAAATATTCAGGCGAAAGGGAAGAAGTAGTATTACTAAGCGCCTGTTGCTCTCTGCAACCTATAATTAGTTGACAATTGACAAAAGGCAATTGACATTAAATTCATTGTCAATTGTTCCTTGTCAACTGTCAACTTCTTCACACAGCATTTTGCCATTACCAAAACACTATAGCGGTCTTCGCCAGTGAACTATTGTTTCTCCACCTTTCCATCCTTCATCACGAAGACTACTTTTTCCATCACCTCAATTTTTTGAAGAGGATCGCCATCTACCGCAATGATATCCGCGAAAGCGCCCTTACTGATTTCACCAATTTGTCCGCGCTTGTCCAATAAATCAGCGGCCACCGTTGTGGCAGATTGAATGGCTTGCATCGGTGTCATTCCATAATTCACATAAAAACTAAATTCACGCGCTTGCGGAAGTTTCTGCCAGTCAAAGCCACCGGCATCCGTGCCAAAGGCGATCTTCACACCTTTCTGCAATGCTTTTTTAAATTGAGGTTTCACGCCTTGAAACATTTCGAGGTAACTGGTGGAGCCAAGTTTTGCTCTTCCTTCGGCAACATAATCCAACACGGTTAATGTAGGTACCCAGAATGCTCCTTTCGAAACAAACAAGTCCATACATTCTTCATTCAGTGCTGTGCCATGCTCAATGGTGCGCGCACCGGCTTTCAACGCATAGATAATTCCGTCAGGAGTCATTGCATGAGCGGCCAACATCTTTCTTGATTTTATGGTCTCATCAGCTACAGCTGTAATTTCTTCGTGTGTAAAGTTGGGTATGCTGCCAAACGTGCCATCCGATTTTTTAAAATAGCTGCGATCGGCATAGATTTTAATCCAGTCGGCACCATAACTGATTTGTTCGCGCACGGCCTTACGAGCTTCATCGGCACCATTTACTTCTTGTATTCCTTTGGGCATGCGCAGCTCCCAGCTGTATTCGCTGTTGCCAATGCTATAATGACCATATGTGTTGATAGCGCGTGTTGATACATACATGCGCGGCCCTGCAATGACTCCGTTGTTGATGGCTTTTTTTAAATCCACATCGGCATACATGGCACCTTCGGTTTCTACATCGCGAATGGTGGTGAAGCCATTCATCAGTGCAATCTTACAGGCAACACTGGCGCGCAACGTGCGATAGGGGATACTTTCTTTTAATAGCTGCGCATCATATTCTTCAGATGTGATATCGCCTTGCAATAACACATGTGTGTGACAATCAATCAATCCAGGCAATACGGTTTTAGAAGACAAATCAATCACCGTTGCCTTGGCAGGAATTTTATCCCAATCAATAATATCCTTGATTACTTTTCCATCCACCACAATAGCCTTTTTGCCTAAAGGCTGATTCGATTTTCCGTCAATCAAATTGCCGCATTTGATGATCGTGGTTTGTGAAAACGCGGATATGGACAGGACGAGAAGTAAAGCGACAAGCAAATTTTTCATATCAGTTATATTCTATAGAATCGATTAAGTCTTCAATACTAGAGGTTTATTAATCCAATGGCAAGAATCCGACAATACCTATCCGCCATCCAACACTTTTATCTACTTTTGCGGCCTAAATTAGATTTATGAAATATGATGTGTATGGCATCGGCAATGCCCTGGTCGATATTGTTACCGAAGTAGAACATGACTTCTTTGAAACAAATGAAGTGGAAAAAGGCCTGATGACACTGGTAGATGAAAAAAGACAACTTCATTTGATGAAAACCATCGATATGAAGAGAAGCAAAATGTCGGGAGGTGGTTCGGCCGGCAATACAGTCGTGGCGATCAATCAGTTTGGCGGCAAGACCTTTTATTCCTGCCTGGTGGCGAAAGATGATTTGGGCAAATTCTTTTTGGATGATCTGAAGCGGAATGGTGTAGACACCAACATGAAGCATGACCTATGTCCAGAAGGCCACACCGGTCGTTGCCTGGTGATGACCAGCCCCGATGCAGAGCGCACGATGAATACCTTTTTAGGAGTCAGCTCCTTTTTATCGCCAGAGCACATCGATGAAGAGGCAATAAAAAATTCTTCCTATATCTATCTGGAAGGATATCTGGTCGCCAGCCCAAAAGGATTAGAGGCCATGAAAGAAGCCAAAAAGATTGCCGAGAAAAACAAAATTTCAACTGCACTCACTTTTTCTGATCCCAGCATGGTGAAATATTTCTCCAGGCAAATGGAAGAAATTGTTGGCGCCAGTGTCGATCTTCTTTTTTGCAATGAAGAAGAAGCGATGATCTTCACCGGCACAGATACCATCAACGAAGCCCGCGAAAAATTAAAACAAGTTGCGAAGCGCTTTGCCATTACACTTGGCGCGAACGGTGCGCTGATTTTTGATGGCGACACCTTCATTCAAATAGAACCCTACAAAGTGAGAGCGATCGACACCAATGGAGCTGGCGATATGTTTTCTGGTGCATTCTTGTATGCCATCACACACGGCCACAGTTATGCAGAGGCAGGAAAGCTGGCTTCACTGGCGTCTTCACGTGTTGTAGCGCAATGGGGCCCTCGTTTACAACCTGATCAAGCGCAAAAAGTGTTAGGTAATTTAATCTCCTGATAAAGCCAATAATCAGCATTCAAATTTCTTTGTTTACTTTTTTTTGAATATTTTGTGTGATCGATCTAATGCTCTCGTTAATAGTATTTGAAAAAAATAGCCTCATCTAAACTTTAATTTATGAAAAGTAGAATCCTGCTTTTATTATTCCTTACGGTCTTTTCTTTTGGCAATGCCCAAAAGAAAGTTAAGGAGAAAGAAAAAGCTGCACCCGTTACACCAGAAAAACAAGTTACTGCGTCTCTTTCGGCACCGGTAAAAATGACTACAGTAGAAGGAATCACTGAGTATCGCTTATCGAATGGATTAAAAGTGCTCATGTTTCCTGACCAATCGAAACAAACCATCACGGTGAACATCACCTACATGGTGGGTTCGAAGCATGAAAATTATGGGGAAACGGGGATGGCTCATTTGCTGGAACACCTTGTATTTAAAGGAACTCCCAATCATCCGGATATACCTAAAGAACTGACCGAACATGGTGCGCGTCCTAATGGAACCACCTGGGTGGATCGCACCAATTACTTCGAAACCTTTAATGCGACAGAAGAAAATTTAAAATGGGCGCTTGACCTTGAGTCGGATCGCATGGTGAATTCTTATATCGCCAAGAAAGATCTTGATAGTGAAATGACAGTAGTTCGTAATGAATTTGAAAGCGGTGAGAATGATCCTTTTGGAGTTTTGCTGGAGCGCGTCATGTCAACAGCTTTCTTATGGCACAACTATGGTAAGTCTACCATCGGTTCGCGTGCAGATCTTGAAAATGTGCCTATCGATCGTCTTCAGGCTTTCTATAAAAAGTACTATCAACCAGACAACGCGGTGTTGCTGGTAGCCGGAAAATTTGATGAAGCCAAAACACTTGAACTGATCAATCAGAAATTTGGCATGGTGCCAAGGCCCACACGCGATATAAACAAAACGTACACGCTTGATCCCGTTCAGGATGGCGAGCGCAATGTGACACTAAGAAGAGTGGGCGATGTGCAACTTGTGTTAACAGCTTACCACATTCCGGCTGGTTCTCATCCTGATTATCCGGCTATTGAAGTTCTCTCAAACATACTCGGTATTGAACCTGGTGGAAGATTGTACAAAGCATTGGTGGATACAAAGAAAGCAAGTAGCTCAGGCTCATTTTCATTTCAGTGGAAAGAACCAGGTCTGTTGTTGACTTACGCAGAAGTATTAAAAGAAAATTCATTGGATGATGCCAAGTCCACCATGTTGAAAACATTAGATGGGGTTTCCAGCACAACTCCTACCAAGGATGAAGTAGAGCGTGCAAAAAATGAATTGATTAAACAGATTGAATTAGGCTTTAACTCTTCTGAAAGTATTGGCTTGCAAATCAGCGAGTATGTAGGCATGGGCGATTGGAGATTACTCTTTTTAACCCGTGATCGTATCAAAGCAGTTACCGTGGAGGATGTTGCGCGTGTAGCTAAACTCTATCTGAAACCAGATAACAGAACTGTTGGCGTTTTTATTCCAACAGAAAAACCAGAGCGTTCCGAAATACCGACCACGCCTGATGTGGATGCGATGGTGAAAGATTATAAAGGAACTCAAACCATAGCGCAAGGTGAAGCATTTGATCCATCCCCTGCCAATATAGAATCACGCACAAGTCGTTCAGAGCTATCAAATGGGATGAAGGTAGCTTTGCTTTCTAAGAAGACCCGTGGAGAATCTGTTGAAGCGCGCATAACATTACGTTTTGGAGATGAAAAATCTCTTCAGAATAAATCGAAAGCAGCGGAGTATGCCGCCAGCATGTTGAATAAAGGAACATCGAAACACACACGTCAACAAATAAAAGATGAACTTGACCGCCTCAAGGCGAATGTATTTATAGGTGGTGGCCCAAGCCAGGCGTTTATTAATGTGACCACTACGAGACCTAACTTAGTTGAAGCGTTGAAGTTGGTGGGCGAAATTTTGAAAGACCCTTCATTCCCTGCCGATGAATTTGAAAAAGCAAAGAGTGAGCAACTGGCGGGGATTGAAGCGAACAGAAGTGAGCCACAAGCCATTGCCTTCAACCGCATTCAACGCCATATTACTCCATTCCCAAAAAGTGACCCCAGATACATCAGTACGTTTGATGAAGAAGTGGCTAGTATCAAGGCATTAACGATTGATGAGGTAAAGAAATTCTACAAAGAATTTTACGGTGCCAATAACGCCACCATGTCGGCTGTGGGAGACTTTGACGAAAATGAATTGAAAACATTGACCACCGAATTGTTTGGAAATTGGAAAAGCACTCAACCGTATTCACGCATTGTTAATAAAGCCATTCCAGTTCAAACGATTAATGAGTCTATCGAAACTCCAGACAAAGCCAACGCTTTCTTTGTAGCCAGTTACAATTTTGAATTCAGAGATGACAATCCGGATTACCCTTCCATGGTGCTCGGCAACTTTATGCTCGGTGGCGGATTTTTGAATTCACGTCTGGCTACACGTATTCGTCAGAAAGACGGATTGAGTTACGGAGTGGGATCTCAGTTTAGTGCCGGAGCATTGGATCCAGTGGGTTCTTTCTTTGCTTACGCGATCTACGCTCCTGAAAATGTGGATAAGCTCGAAATAGCTTTTAAAGAAGAAATCGCAAAAGTGATTGCAACAGGATTTACAGCAGAAGAAATAACAGCCGCAAAATCAGGCTGGTCGCAATCGCGCACAGTAAGTAGGGCACAAGACGCGGGCTTGGCCGGTACGTTGAATAATTACCTATTCCTAAAAAGAGATTTGAAATGGGATGAAGGGTTTGAAAAGAAGGTGATGGACCTAACCCCTGAACAAATCAATGGGGCTGTAAAAAAGTATATCAAACTAGAGTCGATTAATATTGTGAAGGCCGGAGATTTTGCAAAGGCTAAAGCCAAGGCGGCTGAGAAGAAGTAGAAAACAGACGTTTTCACAACGTTGAAAAGTTAGAAAAACCCTTCATTTTGAAAAAAGTGAGGGGTTTTCTTCTTCTGAAGGGAGATAATCAGATAAGGAAACGAAGGGGGTTGGTTGGAAATTACGATAATCCTAATCATCTTTGCAGCCCTTTGAAAATGAGGGAAGACCAGATAAGATTACTACTATGAAACGCACATTCCAACCTTCCAGAAAGAAAAGAACCAATAAGCATGGTTTCCGCGAGCGCATGGCATCGGCCAACGGTCGTAGAGTATTGGCTGCACGCAGAAGAAAGGGTAGAAAGAAGCTTACCGTATCTGATGAAGGTACGCCTAAGACGAAATAAAATTACTTCCTTCTCCTTTGGAGAAGGGTTGGGGATGAGGTTTTTTTCCCCAAAAAGGGATTAATTTTAATCTCATGGGGAGGTTTACTTTTAAAAAAGCGGAAAGGCTTTCAAAAGAAAAAACTATACAGGAACTCTTTAATCGGGGTTCCTCTTTTTATTTGTACCCATTCAAGGTGGTATATATGCTTAATCCCGATCAGTCGGCCACCACACCTCAGGTTCTGATTTCAGTTTCCAGTCGCAATTTTCCACGGGCCGTTGATCGAAATTTGATTAAAAGACGCATCCGCGAAGCCTATCGCCTCCAAAAAGAAATCATTCAGCACGGATCGAAAAGAGGTGCTTTTGCGTTTCTATACACATCCAAGACAGCGCTGCCCTTTGCGGAGATAAAGAATAAGCTCTTTTTAGTGCTGGGAAAAATTGAGAAATTGGATCTTGATTTTGAAGTTAAAAAATAAACGATGAGTAGAAAGATTGGAATTTTAGGAGTTGCTGTTTTAATTTTTTGTGCCTTCCTGGCCTTTCGCACCACAAGCGAAAAGTACTTCGAGATCGCCAAAAGCCTCGACATTTTTGCCACCTTATTTAAAGAGGTGAATGCCTATTATGTTGATGATGTAAATCCCAAGAAATTGGTGGAGACCGGCATCAACGAAATGCTGAATCAACTTGATCCCTACACGGATTATATTCCAGAAGAAGATCTTGAAGCTTTTAGCATTTTAACTACTGGGCAATATGCCGGAGTGGGTGCCCTTATCGGGATTGTCAATAAGAAGACTGTAATTACAAATCCATATGTTGGATTTCCCGCTGAGCGCGGAGGTATTCGCGTAGGTGATGAAATTATTTCTGTCGATGGAAAAAATGTTCAGGGTAAATCGACCAGCGAGGTTAGCTCACACCTAAAAGGAAAACCCAACACCGAAGTGCAAGTAGAGGTGAAGCGATCAGGGCAAAAAGAAAATTTGAAATTTAAATTGGTTCGTGAGAAGATTAAGATCAGCAACATTACTTATTATGGAATGATCGATGCAGAAACCGCCTACATCAAGTTGGATGAGTTTACGCCTGGAGCTGGCAAAGAAGTTGAAGAGGCGTTGACAAAGTTGAAAAAACAAGGAGCTAAAAAACTGATCATTGACTTGCGGGATAATCCTGGGGGATCATTATATGAAGCAGTTAATATTGTGAACACCTTTATCCCGAAAGGAAAAGAAGTGGTTGCCACACGAGGAAAAGTGCCGGAGTGGAATAAATCGTATACAACGCTGAATAATCCTGTTGATTCAGAAATTCCGCTAGCTATTATCACCAGTGGAGGAAGTGCCTCAGCGTCAGAGATTGTTGCTGGATCATTGCAGGATTATGACAGAGCAATTTTGGTGGGACAGAAAACATTTGGCAAAGGCTTGGTGCAAACGACAAGACAATTGGCATACAATGCACAATTGAAAGTAACCACGGCAAAATATTATATCCCCAGCGGCCGATGCATACAGGCATTGGATTATGAGCATCGTAAAACGGATGGTTCAGTAGAGAAATTTCCAGATTCATTGAAAAGAGAATTTAAGACTGCCAATGGTCGTAAAGTATTTGATGGAGCAGGGTTAGATCCCGATGTTTTTATCAGTTCAGATCAATATAGCATCGCGCTTATCGAGTTGGCCAACTCAGGACTTATTTTCGATTATGCTTCCAAGTATTGTGGCGAGCACGAAGCGCCTGCTGATTTCAGAAGCTTCAGGTTTTCAGATCCGGAATATCAAAAATTTGTGAGCTGGATTAAAGAACAGAGGTTTTCATTTGAATCTGAAACGGATAAGAGGGCAGATGACTTAATCGCTTCCGCCAAAAAGGAAAGATATTATGATGACCTTCAATCTCCTCTGAAGGAACTGAAATCCAAGATGGATCAGAGCAAGAGTGCGATCTTCTTAAAATTCAAACCCGAGTTGTCAAAATTTCTTGAGCAGGAAATCGCGTTCCATTATCGCCTCACCAAAGGGCAGATAGAAATAGGCTTGGATAGAGATCCTGAGATACTGGAGGCAAAGAAAATTCTATCTAATCCAGTTGAGTACAAAAAACTTCTTTTACCTAATTAATGGCACTGCTGCTAAGTTTGGAGACATCCACGCAATCTTGTTCTGCGGCATTGCATGATGATGGTGCTTTGGTTTCATCCAAAGTAATAGAAATACCAAGATCGGCAGCCTCTCAACTCGCTGTCATGATTGATGAAGTTTTTCAGTCTGCAAATAGAAAACCCCAAGAACTTAAAGGAGTAGTTGTTGCCGCTGGTCCAGGCTCATATACAGGCTTGCGTATAGGCGTTGCCACAGCAAAGGGTTTATGTTATGCGTTAAACATTCCCATTGTTTCAGTGAACACCTTAGAGTTAATGGCCTATCAGTTTTTAGAAACAGAAAAATATATTCAAAATGATAATGTGATACTTTGTCCGATGCTTGATGCCAGAAGGATGGAAGTGTATTGTGCATTACTGGATCAAAACCTAAACTACATAGAAGATGTACAAGCAAAAGTAATTGAAGAAGATAGCTTTAAAGATAGGATAGAATCAACACCAATTTTTTTCTTTGGTGATGGTGCAGATAAATGCAAAGACACGATAAAGCATCCGAATGCTCATTTTTCTTCAGGCCTTATACCACTAGCTTCTTCATTAGGTGTATTAGGTTATAAAAAATGGAAAGAAGGTACCTATGAAGACTTGGTTGCATTTGAACCATTTTATCTCAAGGACTTCCTGATCAAAAAACCAAATTTGAATTAAGTGTGTTGAAGGTAAATGGAAAACGAAATCGTAAATAGAGTAAGCAATAGCCCATTGGTCACATTCGACTTAGAAGAATTATATACCCCGGGCGACCGCATTCTGTTTGATATCAAGAGTTTACTTTTTCAGGAGCTCATTTTACGCGAAAAAGATTTCAGAGATTTCATTAAGTCACACGATTGGCCGCAATACGCTAATAAGTATGTTGCCATCACCTGTTCAGTCGATGCAGTTGTTCCTACATGGGCGTATATGTTGCTTGCATCATCACTGCAACCATACGCATCACAGGTGATTTTTGGTTCTCTTCTGGATTTGGAAGCCATTCTTTTCAAAAACGCTTTGGATAAAGTTGATTGGGAAAGATACAGCAACGCTAAAGTTGTTATTAAAGGCTGTAGTAAGGTTGAAGTGCCCATTTCTTCTTACGTGGAAGTCACAAATCGACTCCGTCCGGTTGCTTCAAGCATCATGTTTGGAGAACCGTGCAGTACAGTGCCTGTTTTTAAGAAAAAATAGTGCAAAATTTTATTCTGTAAATCAGGTAGTTACCCTCACAAAGCTTAAAAAAGGGCATTTTTTATAAAAAATCTTTGCCGCAACTATTGCAGAACCGTCTTCAACGTGTACATTTGCACTCCCTTTTAACGAAAAGGAAAACAAATCAGGCTAGTGAGCCACTACTCAGAAAAAACATCAACATAAAAGTTGGAAGAAATTCTGATAACGTTCTTTGAATGAATGGAGATTGATAGCGGACCCGGATATACTCGATGGAGGGTATATTCGAGTTGATTTCTTTAAGGTTCAATGCAGTGATGTATTGAAGGACAAAAAAAGTTAATGAGGACCAAGGATTAAATGAC
>JANOUH010000399.1:0-3302 GCA_031416795.1 Cytophagales bacterium
AGATTTTCATTGGAAGGCGGAGAGAATACGATTCCGGCATTGCAAGCGATCATTAATAAAGCGGCAGAATTTGGAGTGAAGGAAACGGTCATCGGTATGGCGCACCGTGGTAGATTAAATGTGCTTACCAATATTCTTGGAAAAACATACGAACAAATCTTTACGGAGTTTGAAGGAAATATAAATCCTGACCTCACGATGGGTGATGGAGATGTAAAGTATCACCTTGGATATGCCAGCTACATCAACACGCCATCAAAAAATAAAGTATACGTAAAACTAACTCCCAATCCATCGCACCTGGAAGCGGTTGATCCATTAGTGGTTGGTTATACCCGCGGTCAGATTGATGATGAATTTAACGAGGATCTGAGCAAAGGCTTAGCGATTCTCATTCATGGAGATGCTGCCGTGGCAGGACAAGGAATAGTTTATGAAGTAGTACAAATGTCAGGATTACCTGGCTACACTACGGGAGGAACGATTCACTTTGTTATTAATAATCAGGTTGGTTTCACAACTGATTATGATGACGCACGCACCAGTATTTACTGTACTGATATTGCGAAGATCGTTGACGCCCCTGTGCTTCACGTTAACGGAGATGATGCGGAGGCAGTAACGTTCTGCGCAAACCTTGCGGTGGAGTATCGTCAGAAATTTGGTAAAGATATTTTCATCGACATGTTGTGCTATCGCAGACATGGCCACAACGAAAGTGATGAACCAAAATTCACACAACCAAAACTATATAATCTCATCGCCAAGCATCCCAATCCACGTGAAGTGTATGTCAAGAAACTCATTGAACGTGGAGATGTTGATGCAACACTAGCGGAGGATATGGATAAGAGTTTCCGCAATCAACTTCAGGATCGTTTGAATGAAGTGAAGCAAAAACCACTTCCATACAAACCTCAAAAAATTGAAGAAGAGTGGGAGAAACTCCGAAAATCAAAACCAGAAGATTTCGATCAATCACCGGATACAAGTATTAAGCAATCGGTTATCGATAAAGTGGGTAAAGCACTTACTTCAATACCTGATGGATTTAAACCACTCAAGCAGATTGAAAAATTATTAAAGGATCGCAAGGAAGCATTTTTTGATGCGAAATTATTAGGTTGGGCTGAAGCAGAATTGTTAGCCTATGGATCTTTGTTGGCACAAGGAGTAATGGTGCGCATGTCTGGTCAGGATGTGAAGCGCGGAACGTTCTCACATCGTCATGCTTATTTCTTTGATGCCAACACCAATGTGCCTTACTGCGGACTTGATCATATCGAAAAGGGACAAAAGAAGTTACATATATTTAACTCCTTACTTTCTGAGTTTGGCGTGCTTGGTTTTGAATATGGATATGCCATGTCAACGCCTCACGCACTCGTAATCTGGGAGGCACAGTTTGGCGATTTCGCTAATGGAACACAAGTAATCATCGATCAGTTTATTTGTAGCGCAGAGTCTAAGTGGCAGAGACAAAATGGATTAGTGATGTTACTTCCTCATGGTTATGAAGGGCAGGGACCGGAGCACTCTAATGCACGCCCAGAACGATTCTTACAATTGGCGGCCGAGTACAATATGATTGTTGCTAATCCGACTACCCCTTCTAATATTTTCCATTTGCTGCGAAGACAAGTTACCTGGGAATTCAGAAAGCCATGTATTGTATTTTCTCCCAAGTCATTGCTTCGACATCCTTCTGTAGTTTCACCGATTGAAAATTTCACAAAAGGAATATTCCAGGAAGTGATTGATGATGAAACCGTAGTGGCTAAGGATGTGAAGAAGGTAGTTCTTTGTACGGGAAAGGTTTACTATGATTTGCTGGAATCATCACAAAAGAATAAAGTGAAACACGTTGCTCTGGTTCGAGTAGAACAACTGCATCCATTCCCTGAAAAGCAATTGAATGCGGTATTGAAAAAATATAAAGGAGCCAAGCAGGTATGGGTGCAGGAAGAACCATCAAACATGGGTTACTGGTCATACATATTACGCTACATGACTGGATTGGAATTAATTTCCCGTAAGGCGAGCGCCTCACCGGCTACGGGTTATTCCAAAGTTCATAAAGCAGAGCAGGAAAAAATTCTATCACAAGCATTAGACTTATAATCTTCAATCACAAAAACTATAATTGAAATGGCTCAACAAGTAAAAGTTCCTACCGTAGGAGAATCAATCACGGAAGTAACCATTGCCAACTGGCTAAAGAATGACGGAGATGTGGTGAAGATGGATGAAGTAATTGCCGAACTCGAATCCGACAAAGCCACCTTTGAGTTGCCAGCTCCGCAAGCAGGCGTGTTGAAAATAACAAAAGCTAAAGGAGAAACCGTCCCCATCGGTGCAGTCATCTGTGAAATTGCAGATGGTGCGGCAGCATCGGTAACGCCTTCTGCTAAACCCGCTGAAGTAAAAACTGAGGCACCAATACAGTCAGCGAAACCTACCGGTGGCATCAAAGAAATGAAAGTTCCGGCTGTAGGTGAATCAATCACCGAGGTAACCATCTCCACCTGGTTGAAAAAAGATGGTGACTATGTAAAGCTGGATGATATTATTGCAGAAGTTGAATCTGATAAAGCAACCTTTGAATTGCCGGCAGAAGCCAACGGGATTTTAAGAATCGTTGCGCAAGAAAAAACCACACTACCTATCGGTGGATTGATTTGTAAAATTGAAATCACTGAAAGTGCGCCTGTATCAACCGCAAACGCATCGGTGCCAACCACAACCGCTGTTTCTTCTGGAGATAAATCATATGCCTCAGGACATCCTTCACCGGCAGCCTCAAAAATTCTGGACGAGAAAGGAATTCCTGTGTCCCAGGTTTCGGGTTCAGGTGTAGGAGGACGTATTACGAAAGAAGATGCAGAAAAAGCTAAAGTGGCATCTGCTCCAAAAGTTGAAGCTCCAAAAGTTGCAGCAACGGCACCCGTGATTACATCTGGAAGTGGACGCAATAAGCGTTCAGAGAAAATGACTTCGCTACGCAAGACGATTGCTAAACGATTAGTGGCCGTGAAGAACGAAACGGCCATGCTCACTACATTCAATGAAGTGGACATGAAGCCGGTCATGGAGCTTCGCTCTAAATACAAAGACAAGTTTAAAGAGAAGTATGGTGTAGGTCTTGGCTTTATGTCATTCTTCACCAAAGCAGTATGCGTTGCTTTAAAAGAGTTCCCTGCCGTGAATGCACAGATCAATGGTGATGAGGTTATGTACCACGACTATTGCGATGTAGCAATTGCGGTATCAACACCAAGGGGTTTGGTAGTGCCGGTCATTCG
>JANOUH010000400.1:0-4464 GCA_031416795.1 Cytophagales bacterium
ATCAAAGAACCAACCACAACTTGTATACATCAGCATAGCGTGTCGTTGCATTTCCATGATTCGTAAGATTTGATTTGGATGCGCATCGCTTAATGCATGATCCTTTAAAAATCGCTTGACGTTATCATCATTTCTTTTTAGAACAACATTGATATATTCGTTGCGTGCCTTCCATGGATCTTTTACTACTTTCGATGCTTCGCGCTCAAAAATATCAGAAACACGTTCACGTAACCAATCCAAGGATTCGCGTAGTGGTTTACGCCAAAGCTGATGCCATCCAGGTTTACCACCATTACAGCCGCAATTTGCCCTCCATCGCTCTACACCGTGAACACAACTCCATGAGCTATTCTCAATAATCTGAGCTTCGTCTTTGGGTGGATTCTTACTCAAGAACTGAGCGTAGTTCGTCAGATGTACACGCTCATCCTTCTCTATAAAATCCAGGCAAAATGCCAATGCCATTTCACCATGTTTGTGATGGTGTCCATAGGTTTCTCCATCCGTGGCAACGTGAACAAGTTGAGATTCACGATCCTCAAAATCTAAAGGGCTAAGAAGGCGTTCCGCAAATCTCTTTCCATCATTTAGTAAACCATTGAACGCAATTCCTTGCGAGATATCACCATCATAAAAGAATAAAGCAATGGATTTTCCACTGGGAAGATTGCATTGATATACTTTTTTTGTGTTGACAGAACGATCATTTACTTCTGTCCAATCCCCCGATCCAATCTTTCTGACAGCCTTTGCCTGCCGTGGAGCCAGGATGGTAAATTTAATTTTGTGTTCAGCCAACAACTCCAACGTTTCAGTATCGACTGCCGTTTCCGCTAACCACATACCTTCTGGCTTTCGCTTAAAGCGGGATTCAAAATCCCGAATGCCCCAAAGTATCTGCGTCTCTTTATCTCGCTTGTTGGCGAGTGGCATAATGATGTGATTATAAACCTGAGCTACAGCCGAACCATGTCCTCCAAAGTTTGACATACTTAGCTTATCAGCTTCCAGAATTGCCTCATACGTTTCTGTAGCGTAAGACTCCATCCATGAAAGCAATGTAGGACCAAAATTGAAACTGATGCGAGAGTAATTGTTAATAATGTTTTTGATAACATTATTCTTATCTAGAATACGAGAGGATGCATTTGGATCGTAGCACTCCGCAGTAATCCTCTCATTCCAATCATGGTAGGGATGCGCTGAATCCTGAAGCTCAATTACCTCCAGCCATGCATTTTCACGTGGCGGTTGATAAAAGTGCCCATGAATACAGATGTATTTTTTTGCTGAATCAGCCATTGTAATAAAGATCAGATTTATTGAATTAAATCAAAGCCTACTCGATAGCAAATTCTGCCAACTCCTCTTTCAACTTCAACACAGAAATACCTAGAGGTGGCAAAGTAATTGACACAGAATAATCTTTGTTGTGATATTTAACCGGTGTAGTATACTGTAAGCCAGGATTCTGCACACCGCTTCCACCATACTTTATACTATCTGAGCTAAAAATTTCTGTCCACGTGCCACGGAACGGAACTCCTACTCTATACAACGGGCGAGTTTCAGGAGTAAAGTTGCAAACAACAATAAGTGCATCTTCACGCTTTTCACCTTTTCGCATGAATATCATTACACTATTCTCACTATCAGAATAGTCTACCCATTCAAAGCCCTTCTCATCAAAAGGAAGCTCGTAAAGTGCAGGTTCAGATTTATACAAATGATTTAGATCTTTCATGATGGTGAGTACTCCCTGATGCGGGGCATAATCGAGTAAATGCCAATCTAAACTGCGATCATGATTCCATTCACTCGACTGGCCAAATTCACCACCCATAAAAAGAAGCTTTGTGCCCGGGTGTGTAAACATATAGGAAAACATCAGACGAAGGTTTGCAAACTTTTTCCATTCATCACCAGGCATTCTACCTAACAAAGATCCTTTACCATGCACCACTTCGTCATGCGAAAGTGGTAGCATGAAATTCTCCGTAAATGCATACATCACACTAAATGTAATATCATTCTGGTGATACTTACGGTGAATAGGATCCTGTTTAAAATAGCTCAGCGTATCGTGCATCCATCCCATCATCCACTTTTGTCCAAAACCTAAGCCACCCATGTAGGTCGGCTTTGAAACACCTGGCCATGCTGTAGATTCCTCAGCGATCGTAATTACATCTGGATAATTTCCATAGACAACTTCATTGAATTCCTTGAGAAAGCTAATGGCTTCAAGATTTTCATTTCCACCATATTCATTCGGTATCCACTCACCTTCTTTTCTTGAATAATCGAGGTAGAGCATAGAGGCTACCGCATCAACGCGAAGTCCATCGGCATGATAAACATCTAACCAGAACAAAGCATTGCTGATCAGGAAAGATCTTACCTCATTTCTTCCGTAGTTATAAATGTAACTACTCCAATCCGGATGAAATCCTTTACGTGGATCAGCATGTTCATAGAGATTTGTTCCATCAAAATTATAAAGTCCATGCGCATCGCCAGGAAAATGTGAAGGAACCCAATCCAGTATCACTCCAATTTCTGCATGGTGAAATGCGTCCACTAATTCCATAAACTCCTGAGGTGGACCAAACCTGCTGGTAGGCGCAAAGTATCCAGTCAATTGATATCCCCAAGATCCAAAGAATGGATGCTCCATGATCGGAAGAAACTCCACGTGGGTGAATCCATTTTCCTTTATATACTCAACAAGCTCTTTGGCCAACTCGCGATAGCTCAACGAACGATTTCCATCTTCAAACTTTCTTTTCCAACTTCCAATGTGCACTTCATAGACTGAGTATGGCTTAGATTTCCCAGACTGTTTTTTTCGATCACTAAGCCACGCTTTGTCATTCCATTTGTACTGATGGTCCCATATAATGGAAGCGGTGTTCGGTGCTATTTCAGCAAAGAATGCAAACGGATCTGCTTTTTCTAAATATTCTCCTGTGTTGGAATGGATAGCATATTTATATACTTCTCCTTTACCTATCCCTGGAAAGAAACCTTCCCAGATTCCGGATTCATCCCAACGCGGTGAAAGCTTATGATCATTATTATTCCAGTGGTTGAAGTTGCCAATGACAGAGACCGAGCGCGCATTCGGTGCCCAAACCGCAAAGTAGGTTCCCTCCTGCTTTTTGAATGTGGTGAGATGCGCACCTAACTTTTCATAAAGTTTAAAATGCTTTCCAGATCTGAACAGATGAATATCAAAATCCGAAAACAGGCTAAAGCTATCCGGCTCTTCAGCATTAATTTTTGAAATCGCTTTTTTGCCCATAATGTTTAGTTTTTCTTTTTACTTTCTTCTTTCGCCTGAAAATAACGATTCATGTGATAATAGATTCCCCTCAACGGAATATTAACCCAATCGGGTCTTCCATTGAGTTCGTATCCTAATTCATAAATTGCTTTCTCTAATAAATACGTTCTTAGCAGTACCTCATCCTGATCTGACAAAGAACTGTTCAAAGCCATTTTTTCAAGATAAGCGCCCAAGTAAAATCGACTTACATAGTGTTGCCATTGTTCAGCCCATTGCACCAGGAACTCAATATCCTTCTCTCTATAATTTTCGTTCAGCATTATTTTACCAAAGGCAGCATAATGAAATGAGCGCATCATACCGGCTACATCCTTCAATGGGTTTTTCTTCAATCTGCGTTCACTAAAACTAAATCCAGGCTCTCCTTCGAAATCAATAATAATAAAATCTTTGCCCGTAAATAAAACCTGGCCTAAGTGATAATCGCCATGAATCCTGGTTTTGATTGCATTGATTCGCATCTTGTACACTTCACTGAAGCATTCCAGCACCTCATCTTCCATGGCAAGCACCTTCTTTGCGAGTTCTTGTGTTTCTGCATTCAATTTGTCGATCGACTGCTCCAGAAGTTTAAACCGGTCACGAGTCAATTTTCGCAAAGTAGAATATAATGAGCGCTGATAATTAGACGTGAAATACTCTGGTGCAAATGCAGGTGTTGTCTGATCTGAGCCAAGCGCTAAATGCATCTCTGCCGTACGTTGTCCCAATCTTACTACGCGTTCATAAAATCCTCTGCCAATAAATTCCTGAATAAGTTCTGGAGCCTCTTCAAACTTGATAGCATCCTTGTTTACCAATTTAGGGATTTTTTCCTTTTTGGCTTTTGCCATGACCCGCTCATAAAAACGACCTACTGAATCGATAGTCATCACCCAGGAGTCTCCCTGATTCTCCACTTTCTCCTGTAATAATCCGAGCACGGTTGTGTTACCATCGTTATCACGATATTCTACGCTGCCAGCATATTTAGGTGCATTGCGAAAGTTTGTGTTTTCAGAAAGGAAGCGAACAATCTCAAGATCTGGATTAATCTCTTGTTCTATTTTGCGATAGAACTTAAAGAAATACTGATCATTGTAGATGATGGCGGTATTGCTTTGATCGGCCTT
>JANOUH010000401.1:0-5021 GCA_031416795.1 Cytophagales bacterium
GGAGACTGGTAACTTTGATTAAAGGTGTATGAAGGAATTATTTTAAAATATTCTGCAACATTGATCGAAGCCCTCGTGTCTTACGCCTCAAAACCAAATTAGAAATCATTAAACTCAATAATTATGAACGCTGACGTATTATTGCCAATCGCTATTATCGGAAGTTTTGGCACCTCTATTTATTTCTTCACCAAGGTGATGACCGATTACATTCTGAAAAAGAAGATGATCGACAAAGGCTTCGTGAATGATGACACACAGGCCATCTTTAAGACCCAATCAGAAACAGGTGAAAATAAATATTCTTCACTGAAGTGGGGGCTGATCACGTTCTTCGCAGGACTTTCACTAATCATTATGGAATACATTCCCGCAACACCTGATTCTCCGCTGCCTTACGGTTTATTTGCGGTATCGGTATCACTGGGCTTCCTGATTTATTATTTCATCGTGAAGAAAGAAATTGAATCGAAGAAATGAGTATGAAAAAGGTAATGCTGCTTTCAGTTTGTTGCCTTCTCGCTTTGGCAGGATTGGCACAACCATCAAAGACAGATTTTCTGGTAAAGAACGTATGGAAAATCCAATCCGATGAAATGTCGGGATTGGGAGTTCATACTTCTTTACGGAAAGACACGGAACTTCAGTTTTTAGCCGATGGAACCTGGAAGTCATCGCAACCTATGATGGAAGTCACCAGTGGCAAATGGAGAGTTGAAAATAATGACCGCAACTTAGTAATGTCCTTCGGTAATGAAGAAACGAGTTACCTGATTCTTCAATTGACAGAAAAAGAAATGCATTATCGGGTGAAGAAAAACGCAGCGACTTATACGTATAAATGGTTGAGCAAGTAATAGTCGACTCAATCACCTAAGCACTAACCTACATCTGATCACATTTTATAATTAGTAAAAACTAAAACGGAATCATTATGTTCAGGAATTACATCAAGACTGCAATACGTAGTTTATTAAGGCATCGTTTCTTTTCGTTTATCAATATTTTTGGATTGGCCGTGAGTATGACCATCTGCATGGCCATTATGATGCTCGTGGCTGACCAGATGACGTATGATCGATTCAATACCAACCGGGATCGTATCTACCGGATCAACAGCCAGGTGATTCATGGTGATGGAACGTTCAGGGATAACATTACGGCCACCTCAGCTCACCCCCTGGGTGAAGAACTGCGGAATAATTACACAGGCATTGCAAAAGTTGTTCGCATCAAACGAGGTTTTGGTAATCCATGGATTGAGTTCGATCAGAATGTCAACATCCCGTTGAGTGGCTACTTTGCCGATTCGGAATTCTTTGAGGTATTTCAATACGAAATGGAATATGGCGATCCGCGCACGGCATTGAAAGAACCTTATAGTGTAGTACTCACACACAAGGCAGCGCGAAAATTGTTCAGGGAAGAAAATCCGGTTGGTCTGACTGTCAAAGTGGGTGATAAGGGTGTTTACAATGTGACCGGTGTACTGAAAGAGACTAACAAGAAATCACACATCGTGTTTGAGGCACTCGCCAGCATGTCTACGGTGAAGAGCTTGGAAGCTAGTGGTGTTTTAGGAAAAGAGTCAGAGAACTGGCACAACTACTGGCAAACATGGACTTACATTATGTTGGAGGATGGCAAGACAGAATCCGACATCTCGCCTTATCTCGACAAGATTTATAAAAAACATATCGCCCCTAACACCAATCCTGATGTGAACAAGGCGAAGTTTCAACTTCAGCCAATCATGAATATCACCCCCGGCCCGATGCGTAATAACCCGATCGGACCATTTCTGCCATGGATATTTATTTATTTTTTTGCGGGACTTGCTGCGCTGGTGATGCTTACCTCGTGCTTCAATTTTACCAATCTATCCATCGCCCGATCGCTGACACGTGCTAAGGAAATCGGCATCCGTAAAGCCACTGGTGCTATGCGTTGGCAAATCTTTACACAGTTTTTATCGGAGGCGGTCATCACGGCTTTCCTCGCCCTGGTGATTGCGGTGGTCATGGTACTCTTGCTGAAACCCATTATGCTTCAATTGAATTTTGCCCGGGTGATGAAGTGGAATTTGGAAGCTAACCTTTATGTGTATGCTGCCTTTATGGTGTTTGCATTGGTGGTGGGCATTTTGGCCGGACTGTTTCCAGCGATTGTACTCTCGGGTTTCCAACCTGTGAAGGTGCTCAAGAGCATGGGTAACGTTAAACTTTTTTCCCGCATGGGCTTGCGGAAGGCATTGCTCGTATCGCAGTTTACGCTTTCGCTGATATTCATCCTTAGTGTGCTGGTGGTGTTTAATCAGTTGCGTTATTTCATCAAGGCCGATCTGGGATTTCAATCGGAGAATCAAATTATAATAAGGCTGAATAGCACTAAACCGGAACTCCTAAAGACTGAATTGCTTAAACACACGAATGTCGTAAGTGTGTCGGCTTCATCACATGTGCCAGCCGCAGGTTCTTCATATGGTATGGGTTTTAAAAAAAGTTTCGAAGAAAAGAACTGGACGAATGTCTACTACTATTCTGTGGATGAAGATTACATCAGCAATATGAAACTGACTTTACTGGCCGGAAGAAATTTCGAAGCAGCAGCAGGTGAATCGAATAAGAACTTCATTCTTGTAAATGAAGAGGCACTCAAAACTTTTCACTACGCCAATGCTACCGAAGCGCTGGGCCAGGAGTTGATTATGGATGCTGATTCCATCAAAGTGCAAATTATTGGTGTGTTGAAAAACTACAATCATCAATTGCTGATGCAAAAGCTTGAACCGATGGTCTTGCGATACAACCCCTCCGAACTCAGCATTCTACTAGTGGAGTATACAGGTGCCTTTGCCCAGACAGCCAAAACTATAGAAACGGCCTGGGCCACAATAAACCCCACCATGAAAGTTGACTACAAATCCATGAAGGAAGAAATCGAAACCATCTACAACATCTTCTTTGGTGATATTGTGAAAGTAGTGGGAGTGGTTGCTTTCCTCGCTATTATGATTTCGTGCCTGGGTCTGTTGGGTATGGCCACGTATGCAACAGAGACTCGCATCAAAGAGATATCAATCAGGAAAGTTTTGGGATCGAGTAGTAGTGCTTTGATTTTATTACTCTCAAGGGGATTCTTGACCATGCTTGGCATTGCTGTGGCTGTTGGCCTACCAGCCGCTTTTTTCATCAACAACCTTTGGCTGGAGATGATTGCCTATCATGTCACTATGGATTGGACGGTAATGGTTACCGGTGTGCTTGTGCTGATTTTCTTCGGTGTGCTGACGGTAGGCTCACAAACCATACGCGCAACTTTTGTGAAACCAGTAGAAAATCTAAAGAGTGAATAGGAAGTGATACCAATTAATTATCATCACCAAATAAATTATCTTTATTAACTTAGAGGGGGTGAAGGTATTTATATACTTATTAAGAGATCCTTATTCTTTGTCTGATGTAAAAAAAGGGAAACATACTCCTATTCGCTACATAGGGAAAACCAATAACCCTGATGTACGTTGGAGAAACCATTTTAGTGGACCAGGAACCTCTCGTATGCGAAACTGGATTCTTTCTTTAAGGAAAGAAGGAAGGTACCCTCGTTTAGAAATCCTAGAAGAATGTGATGAAAGCAATTGGCATGAGCGCGAAGAATTTTATATAAATAAATACTTAAAGCTTGGTCATCGTCTTTTGAACGTTCACCGTGGAACCAAAGTCAGAACGGACGATCGCGTTAGAGAAAAGATTAAACATCAACTACTTGAAGGGCCGTACTTTAAGCTAAAGAATGAACCAGGTAAGATTGTAGTTAGAGTCGCAGAAAACAAATACTACAAAGTTTCTGGGAACCTGATTAAAAACGTATTCTATAATTCATCAGAAATAAAGCCGGGTTCTTATTATGTTGATCTACTCAGTCAAAGATACATCATACCATCTTCCGCTATAATTTATTCGATGAAGTTCATGGATCTCCCAGAAATTAATCCAATTCCCGGATCAATATCTTATGTATTTATTGAACAATGACACTCTAAACTTTTTATTTAAAATGCTTCAGCATCACAATCTCCTCGGGCTTTAAGAATCGCCACTGACCACGGGCAATGTCTTTCTTGTCTAATCCTGCGTAAGCAACGCGGTCAAGTCGCAGCACTTCATAACCGAGTGATTCAAAAATTCTGCGCACCACTCGGTTCCAGCCGATGTGTATCTCAAGCCCGACAATGCTGTTATCATCACCCACAATGGCAATGTCATCAACCATAGCCCGACCTTCTTCCAGGTGCACACCTTCTTTGATTTTTAGAAAATCATTTTTGGTAAGCGGCTTGTCTAATTCAACCCGGTAGATTTTCTTCACATTATAGGATGGATGCGTGAGTTTATCAGCAAGTTCGCCATCATTGGTGAGCAGCAGTAATCCGGTTGTGTTTCTATCTAATCTTCCAACAGGATAAATTCTTTCCTTACCGGCACCGGCCACTAAGTTCATCACGGTATTCCGATCTTGCGGATCAGCCGTGGTAGTGATGAATCCTTTTGGTTTATTCAATAGAATATATACCGGCTTTTCCGCTTTCAATTTCTTTCCTTCATAACGAACGTCATCGGTCATTTTTACTTTATGACCCATCTCCGTAACAGTTTCTCCATTCACCGTTACCAATCCCATTTTAATGAGCTCATCGGCTTCTCTGCGACTGCCAACTCCGCTGTTTGCCATGAACCTGTTTAAACGGATCATGTCTGGCTCAGACTTCTGCTTGGGCTCTGGCTTTGCACGCCCGGCAGGTTTTTCGCTGCGCTCTTTATCGTATGGTTTCCTCTTGTAAGGAAGTCCGAATTCGCTGGTCTTGCGGAAGGGTTTGTCTTCACCTTCTTTTCTTTCGAATGGTTTTTTCTCACCACCTTCAGCATCTCTTTTCTGAAAGGGTTTCTTTTCGCGCGGCTTGTCACCTGCGTTTGAATCGAATGAATGAGTGATGGTTTTCTTCAATGGTTTTTCGTCAC
>JANOUH010000402.1:0-6138 GCA_031416795.1 Cytophagales bacterium
CAATTTTCGCCTCTGTCATCGGAACGAAATAGTGTTCCTCCGTCTTTGTATTCCGTTATCAAATACACTGTATTAGGTTGGCTTTGCGCGATGGCTAAACCAATCCGTGCCATTGGTTTATCGGGCAATCCATTTTTGTGAGAAATTTTTGCCCAGGTTTTCCCGGCATCAGTTGATTTGTAGAGCGCAGTTTTCTCTCCACTATCATCAAATCGCCAGGGCTTTCTGCGGAATGTCCACATGCCTGCATACATGATGCGTGGGTTGTTCCATTCGATGGTGATATCAGAGCAGCCGGTGTTTTCATCGAGGTATAAAACTTTCGTCCAGGTTTTTCCACCATCTTCGGTGCGAAACACTCCGCGATCTGTATTGGGTCCCCACTCGCGACCCATCGCACAAACACACGCGGCATCCGGATTTTTTGGATCAACCACAATGCGTTTGATTCGATCTGTTTTTTCCAATCCTAAGTGTTGCCAGGTTTTTCCTCCATCATTAGAACGATAAACTCCATAACCATAACCCACACTGTTGCGCGGATCGCCCTCACCGGTGCCCACATAAATCACTTCATGATCGCTTGGCGCGATGGCAATGTCTCCGATTGAATACGCGCGCTGATCGGTAAACAATGAAGTCATCGTAGTGCCTCCATTGGTCGTTTTGAAAATTCCGCCATCAGCACCACCAATATAAAACGTAGTAGGATCTCCGGAGATTCCTTCAATATCCGTAGTGCGTCCACCCATGTTGGCCGGACCAATAGGGCGCCATTTCATGCTCTTTAATGTCTTGTCGGGCGAGGGTGTTTGTGCGAACAGGCTGGCGGCTGTAAGCAAGCCTGCACATAGCACGGAAACATTCATGAGGTGCTTATTCATAGGTTAGTTTTTTCAATTCAATTTTGAGATTAGTGAATGTGAAGGAGAAATCAAACAAAATAGGGTTGACCTCATAGCTGCTTTATTTAAATGGAAAGATTTTTGATCTTTGCTATTACAACCTAAAGGTTAGATGCTGTGTCTAAAGAAGCAGATAACATATTATGAAGACTCTACTTTCAACCTTACTATTTCTTTCGGCTTCGTTTATTTTCTGCGGTTGTGCCGATGACCCCATGATTGTTTCATGCAATAAAGGCGTATTCGCCACCGTAAGAGACCTCACAGGCCTGGACGGATGTGGCTTTGTGTTTGAGCTGGCTGATGGAACAAAGCTTGAACCCATCAGGCAATTTCTGAGATGCGGAACTCCTCCTCTCCCTAGAGAAGTAACAGAAGATCCTCTTTTTAACTTTCAGTTTGTTGAAGGCAAAAAGGTGAGCATCGGCTTTGAAGAAATGACTGAAGAAGTAAGCATTTGTATGGTTGGAAAAGTCGTGAAGATTAACTGTATTGAAGAAATCAATCCCGTTGAGTAGCCTTCGTTTTTATCGATTAACTTCTTCCTATGAAATCAACTTTTTCATTTCTTCTTTTGGTCGTGATATTAGGTTGTGAATCTGCAAACATTGCTCCTGGTGCTTCTGATTGTTTAAGGAAATTCATTCGCACGTCAACACCTCAACCCAAAGAAATCAGCAGCTATTTCTACAATGGAAAAACCGTTTATCTGGTGATCCCCGATTGCTGTGATCAATACATTTCGCTTTATGATGAGAACTGCAATTTTCTTTGTGCCCCCAGCGGAGGATTAACCGGTAAAGGCGATGGTAAATGCCCCGACTTCTACGATAAAGCCACCAAGGAAACATTGGTTTGGAGGAAAGAATAAGTTTTAGAACGAGGTAGACGCACCTCCACCACCAGAGTTACCTCCACCACCGGTTTCTTTTACTTCTACTTTTTCAGGCTGATTTCCACCCATCGTTTGTGAAATAATGAATGCCTCCACGTTCAGGTTAGCCCAGGTTGAGGAAAGAATATTTTCACTTGTAAATCCATTTTTCATTTCCTTGAGGTAACGCATCAGAAGAATAGCGACAAGACTTGAAATGGCACCCGCTACCATGAGCGTAATTTCGGGGTGACCAAAATTATAGTAGTATTTGAATGTAAAAACCGAAAAGGCCAACGCAACCAGGCCAACACGCAATAACACATTGTCTTTACTTCGAATACCAGCCCAGAGATAGACAAGGGGTATTGCCACGGTGAAAAAATAAAAGAGAAATGCAAACGGAATATCCTGACCTGGTTCCAATACGAGATTCATCATACTTACACTGAGTTCACGCACAACTAAATAATTGCCTCCGGCATATACCAGCACCAAACAGCATACTTCCAGTATTAACAGATTATCACTCCACAACTTCAGGTCATCGCGTTTATTAAATTTTTGTACTAAAAAGTAACATCCTGAGAATATGATCATGAACACAAATGGAATAATGCTTTTAAAAATTCCTCCTGCTTCATCGCAATTGTAAAATATTATCCACGTAAGTGTGAACATGAATGCGATTGTGAGCATTAAATCCAGGTAACGAAATGCCGCAAAAGCAAAAACCACGAGGCATGTCAATTGCATCACCATGATGTCTTCAAAATCAACTAGCATACCCACGCCAACGATCACGAACCCACACGCCATGTAAGCAATGCCCTCCGTTACTCCCGATTTATAATGATTATTATTTATAAAGGCGCGCTCCAGCATCATGAATGCTGCTACTCCTGACAAGATAGAAATGATTGCGATGGCTGTATCCTCTGCGCCTGAAAACAATAGCATGACCAATCCAATCAAACCGGATGTTGCAATGAGTGTAGCGATAAAAAGAAGAATTCGAATTACGAAGTTGGGATGAAACAGCGGGGTTTTATACGAATCATGAATTGCTGTGAATTGGTCAGGCTGGATCAAGCCATGCTTCAGCCAAAGCTTTGCCTGCTTGATCACCTGCAGGTTGTAAATCCACTCCTGATTATAGACGCTCTTCATCATCGTTTAAAAATTCGTTTGTACCGGATGACCCAATAGATTATTCCTCCACACGAGATGAGAAAATAATAATACCATAATGCTGGCTCGTTGTTAAAAATATACTTGCCGAGTAAATACGTAGTCGCGATATAGCCTGCGATAAAAGCATACAACAAAAACAAAAATGATTTCTTTTGTTGAGCCCGATACCAGGCGAATACGCAGGCCATATAAATCAGTGAAACAAATACCAAGTCATACGCACTATCGATAAAGATTCCCGCCAGCCCTCCAACAAAAAAGATGAGAAAGCAAAAGTTCAGATAGGTAAATGTGAAGTGTTTCTTAATTGATTTCTTGTCCAGGTAAAAAACAATTCCTGCCAATGCCGTAGCAAATACAAGGGCAGTGATATGAAGATCCGCCTGATCAAAAAAATCGCCACTATACCATTTTTGAGAAGAAACCTTTAAGCCCCAGAACGAAGCAAAGGCCGTAATCGCTAACGATAATACACCAATGTGGTCATAGCGGTAGGCGATATAAAAATAGAAGATTGCCGTGATGAGTGTATTCCATGGCATTGATTCTGTAAATGCATCATACTGAAACTGGATGTATCCTTGTATGGATACAAACAAAAGACAGCCTAGCAGTAACACATAATCAAAATAAGCGTTGGGCGATTCCAACTGAGTGTGGGCATAATCAGGACCACGTTTTATTACATACCAGAAACAAATGATCATGATCACGGCAAGCACCAGAATACTGATCAGATGCCCGAGTTCGCCTATGTTCTGATAAATTAAAATTCCGGCTCCGGAGGCAAACATCATTACACCCAGGTATAGCAATATCCTCAACTCATAGAAAACAGAGAGAATCTTTCCAGAAGTGATGAGTTCAATTTTTTTGAATTGATCTTCGGTGATCAGTTTTTTCTCCAGCAACTCGTGAGGTGTATTGCGCGTCATTTACCGTTAGGTGAATGGATGCAATATCGAAAAAAAGATAGTGTGATGCTTCATCCAAAAAGAACATTACTCCTTTTCCACTAGCTCCTTCAATGAGTTCAGCACCATTTTCCAGTTTCCCTCCGAATGTGATTTGGCCTCTTCGGAGTGGATATTTTGTTGCGTAAGATTCAATTGTGTTTTACCATCAACTCCCTCTAATTTGAAAGTCACCACCTGATAATTCTCCGTCACATCAGGCACGCCTGAAAAGCTACTCCAATAATCGTAGCTCAAGATAATTTCCTTTTCGATAGCTAGAATGGTTCCTTTATCTTCATAGGCTTTGCCATCCCACTCACCAGTAAACCGAATAGGACTGCCTACTTTCCAATCACAGATTGTATTTGTCCCAAATAAATATTTTTTGATTTGCTCGGGATTGATAAGCGCATCCCACACGTTTGCCTTCGGTGCATTCACTTCGATGGTAGTAGTAAATTCAATGTTTGTCATGATAGGGTTAACGTTTTAGGGGTTATGAGTAATACTTGTTTGATACGGGTTACTTAAAATTATTTATTGTTAATCTTCCAATTCATGACACACAAAACCCAGGCTGCCTATGATGTGTATAGCCGTTAAGGGAGTAACCGCGTGAGGTGAAACGCCTGACTGTAAATTACAATCACACACTTTCATGATCTCCATTTAACTCTATTTCCCTTTTGGCATATACATGTAATCTGCGGTAAGGTCAAGCATTGCTTTTACGCCAGTAACAAATGCTCTTTCGTCAACCATAAAATCCGGTGTGTGATGTGAAGGCACTGTGTTTGGATCCTGGTCCGGAGGCATCGCACCCACAAAGAAAAACAAGCCCGGGACTTTCTTCTGATAAAACGCAAAGTCTTCAGCTCCGGTAATCGCATTAATAACAAGTGTATTCGATGCGCCTGCTGCTCTTTGTAAACTAGGTGCCATCTTCTGAGTGAGTGCAGGATCATTATACGTAACAGGAGTTCCTCTGCGAATAGTAACTTCTGCTTTCGCTCCCGCACTTTCGGCAATCTTGGTGGCTGTTAAAATAATCTTGTCATGAATTTTTTGCTGCATGGCTGTATCCAGTGTGCGAATCGTTCCGGCAAGGAATGCTTCTTCAGGAATAATGTTTTCACGAATACCCGCTTGCATTCTTCCCACCGTAATCACAGCGGCCTCCTTTGTCAATTCGGTTTGGCGACTGATAATTGTTTGAAGTCCCGTGATGATCTGTGCTGATACAACGATGGGATCGACACTCATCCAGGGTGTTGAACCATGTGCTTGTCTTCCTTTTATTTTGATGCTATAGGTATCCGCTGCAGCCATGATCCCGCCCGGACGATAGGTAACTTGTCCCAATGGAGTAACCGAACTAATGTGCAATCCAAAAATGACATCCACTTTTGGGTTTTCGAGGACTCCCTCTTTCACCATTAAGCTGGCACCACCTTCTTCATCTACGGGAGCGCCTTCTTCGGCAGGCTGAAAAATAAATTTAATCGTGCCCTTCAACTCGCTCTTGTTTTTCGCAAGAATTTCCGCAACACCCATCAGCATAGCCACATGTGTATCATGACCGCAGGCATGCATGACACCTGTCTCTTGTCCGTTGAATGTTGTCTTTACTTTTGAGGCGAAAGGCAAACTGTTACGCTCCATCACGGGCAGGGCATCCATATCAGCACGCAGTGCAATTACGGGTCCTGGCTTACCGGTTTCCAATAAAGCAACAACACCGGTTTTGGCTACGCCCGTTTGCACTTTCAATCCCAATGATTTCAAATGCTCAGCGATATAGGCACCCGTTTTTGTTTCGCGATTGGAAAGCTCTGGATTTTGATGCAGGTGCCTGCGCCATTCGATCACTTTGGCTTCAATCTCCTTGGCTTGCTGATCGAGTTTGGTTTGAAGTTTAGGGTTTACCTGTGCCATCGCCTGCTGCGCAGCGATAAGTAAAAGGAAGAGAATAATTTTTTTCATGCGTGTAGATTGGGTTATTTATAAGTACTGAGGAGATGATTTTAAAATGAGCGAATATTTTTGTGTGATCATTTCGGTCTGTGAGGACACCATAGTCGTTAACTTAAGAGAAAAAGACATTGGTGTAGCGCCTCAAAATTGTTTTTATGCATAGCCGATAGAAGCCCCTCCTGGGGCAAACTTGAAAAAGTTTTCTCCCCATAGTTTTTAGTTTAAAAAGCGGGGG
>JANOUH010000403.1:0-17676 GCA_031416795.1 Cytophagales bacterium
AGCTACGCAGTTTTCCAGGATGCGTCTGGTAAAGCAACCGAAAAAGCAATTGCATTGGGTATTGGTGTTGGTTCAGGATATTTATTCCAGACTGATTTTAAGAAAGAAGTGTTTTCAGATTTAACTGGCGAGCGCGGAACCTTAATGGGTGCGATTGCTGGAATTTTTGAAGCGCAATATGAAGTGTTGCGTTCTAAAGGACACACGCCTTCAGAAGCATTCAATGAAACGGTTGAAGAACTTACCCAAAGCTTAATGCCATTGGTTGCTGAGAATGGAATGGATTGGATGTATGCCAACTGTTCAACTACAGCACAACGCGGTGCATTGGATTGGAAGAAGAAATTCAAAGCCGCTACACTTCCTGTATTTCAGGAATTGTATGATAGTGTAGCATCCGGTGCCGAAGCAAAACGCACGATCGACACGTGCAGCAAGCCTGACTACCGCGAAAGACTCGCTGAAGAACTGAAAGAGGTTCGCGAAAGCGAATTATGGCAAGCCGGTGCAGCCGTTAGAAAGCTGAGACCTGAAAAGGCAAGTGTTGAAGCAAGCATGATAAACTAGTATGCAGTTGGCAGTAAGCAGTAGGCAATAACTTGTCTACTGCCTGCTGCAATTTGCCTACTTCCTAGGATGATTGAAGCAATACATCAAGCTTATCCAAAAGCCTACAATACCATCAGCGAAGCCACCAAACTATCAGGCTTTACGATGGCTTCTGATGTTTTGACTTGTTCGCTGCTTAGGACACTAGCCAGCTCAAAGCCTTCAGGAAAATTTCTTGAGCTAGGAACTGGAACAGGCTTATCTACTTCGTGGATTTTGGATGGAATGGATGAACATTCTACACTTACTTCTATTGATAATGACCCTAAGTTTCTTGAAATCGCTCAATCATCTTTGAGTAATGATAAGCGCTTAAACCTCATATGCACAGATGGTGGAGAATGGGTAGATGGCAATCGTAGTGATAAATACGATTATATCTTTGCTGATACCTGGCACGGAAAATATCTTCTTTTGGAGGAAGTGTTATCTATGCTCAATAAAGGTGGTTTTTACATTATTGACGATATGTTACCTCAATCAAACTGGCCAGATGGTCATCAGGAGAAAGCGATCAATCTGATCAGCCGTTTAGAATCCAGAGAAGATTTATCGCTAACAAAGCAAGTTTGGGCAACGGGAATAGTTATTGCCGTTAAAAGATAAGAGGGATTATAGATCATGGCATCAGAAACTAAAACATTCAATCTCGATATCAACGCTGCTTATGAGGTGCTAAAGCCTGTAGTGCTTAAAACTCCTTTGCAGTTTCATCGCAAGCTCTCTGAAAAATTTGGTGCTGAGATTTATTTGAAGCGCGAAGATCTTCAGGTGGTGCGTTCGTATAAGATTCGGGGTGCCTATAATTTAATTAGTAGCTTAACGGAAGAGCAACGCAGTCGCGGAGTGGTATGTGCCAGTGCAGGTAATCATGCGCAAGGTGTTGCGTTCTCGTGCAAGTTATTAAATATCAAAGGCGTAATTTACATGCCAGCTATTACTCCGAAGCAGAAGATCAATCAGGTGAGGATGTTTGGTGGTGATCACATTGAGATTGTTTTGATCGGTGACACATTTGATGAATGTCAGACGCACGCATTAGAATTTACGCATACAAACGACATGGTTTTCATTCCTCCCTTTGATCACATCAAGGTGATGGAGGGTCAAGGAACTGTTGGAAAAGAAATTTTGGAAGAGCAATCCAATATTGATTTTGTTTTTGTTCCAATCGGTGGCGGTGGACTTTGTGCTGGCCTGGGAAGTTATTTCCAAACCTACTCATCACAAACTAAAATTATTGGTGTTGAACCTACAGGCGCTCCCTCCATGAAAGAAGCGTTGAAAGCAGGGAAGCCCGTAGTACTTGAATCCATCCAACGATTTGTAGATGGTGCATCGGTAAAGAAAGTAGGTGATCAAACTTTTGCTATTTGCAAAGATGTGATTGCTGATATGTTACTCGTGCCAGAAGGAAAAGTGAGTTCTACCATTCTTCAACTTTATAATGAAGATGCAATTGTTGCTGAGCCTGCTGGAGCATTGTCCATTGCGGCATTGGATCAGTATGCCCAGCAAATAAAAGGAAAGAAAGTGGTCTGCATTGTAAGTGGCGGTAACAATGACATCGATCGGATGCAGGAGATCAAAGAAAGATCCTTATTGCATGAAGGATTAAAACACTATTTCATTGTACGTTTTGCCCAACGACCTGGTGCACTAAAGGAATTTTTGAATCTCGTTTTAGGTCCTAATGATGATATCGTTCGTTTCGAATATATTCAGAAACATAACAAAGAGTCAGGCCCCGCTTTAATTGGTATAGAGGGAAAATCCAGAGAAGATTTTACACTCCTTATTGAGCGTATGGATAGCCACAAACTCAATTACACACTTGTGAATCAAAACGAGAATTTGTTTGAGTATCTGGTGTAGTTTTATGATTCGCCATACTGTTATATTTAGATTAAAATATCCTCATGGGGCTCCCGAAGAAAAGGCATTTTTGAATGCAGCCTGGAAGCTTTCGTCTATTCCAGGGATACAGCATTTTGAGTGCTTGCGTCAAACCAGCAAGAAGAACAATTTTGATTATGGTATATCCATGGAGTTTGATACGACCAAAGCCTACGAGCAATACAATCAGCATCCGGATCACATAGCTTTTGTTAAAACTTTCTGGATAAGGGATGTAGACGATTATCTGGAGATTGATTACGAGCCGATTAAATAGCACCTCCCTTCAAAAAACATGTGAAAATTCCATCTATCAACTGATTCGAAATATTTCATTTCAATCCTTATCTTGTACCTATAATATTGAAAATTATGGCACACGGATTATTGATTGATATGGACGGAGTGGTATACGGTGGAGACACGATGATTCCAGGCGCAGATATTTTTGTTGCTCGCCTTCTCAAAGAAAAAATTCCATTCATGTTCATGACCAACAACAGTCAACGCACGCGTCTCGATGCTGTGCGCAAGTTGGCAAAGTTGGGCATTAAGGTTACAGAAAACCATGTCTACAACAGCGCTATGGCAACTGGAAAATTTCTGGCTAGTCAGATCCCCAATGGTACAGCTTATGTTTTAGGTGAAGGCGGATTACTCTCCAGTTTGCATGAGAATGGAATTTCACTGGTAAACTCCGATCCTGATTTTGTGGTATTAGGTGAGGGAAGAAATTTTACTCTGGAGATGGTGCAAAAAGCAGTGGATATGATTTTGGCTGGAGCAAAATTCGTTACAACTAATCGTGACCCATCGCCAAAAAAGAAAGGATGGGATAATCTCGGTATTGCTTCCACTACGGCTATGATTGAAGAAGCAACTGGAATAAAATCATTTGTGGTTGGAAAGCCAGGTCCTGTCATGATGCGTTCAGCACGCAAGGCATTAGGACTAGAGACAGCAGAAACTACTGTGATAGGGGATACCATGGACACAGACATTCGCGGTGGAGTGCAGATGGGTTATAAGACTATTTTGGTTTTGAGCGGCATCACAAGAAAAGAACACCTGATTCGATATGCGTATAAACCTGATATGGTGGTTGATTCGGTGAATGAAATTAATTTGCCCTTGCTGTGGTGGCAACCTATCGCCAAGTAAATTTTCTCAAATTTAAAAATAGCTTGAATGCAACGAATCAAGATCATTGGAACGATACTACTTTTATCATGTTCCTTGGCATATTCGCAACAGTTAGCAAAAAGTGGAGGATGCGCCATCAGCATTTTTGAATAAAGTCTGTTTTAAAGAAATAAAGAAATGAAAAAAACAAAGCTTTCTATCCTTGGTATTTTCTTGGTTTGCTTTGTTCAGGTTAGCGGGCAGACCATAGATACCATCGCCTATGCGAAACAGGTGGTTATGATACCCATGCGGGACGGTATAAAATTGAATACCGTAATTTACTATCCAACAAAATTCAGCACTTCAGTACCTATCTTACTAACACGAACGCCATATGGTGTCGATGACACTCCATCTCCCAATAAGCGTGATTACATTGCTGACATGGCCAAGGAGGGATACATCTTTGTGTTTCAAGACATTCGTGGTCGTTACAAATCGGAAGGGATTTTTGAAATGCAACGCTTTACCCGTGATAAAAAAAATCCGAAGTCTATTGATGAGAGTACGGATACATACGATGCGATTGAGTGGCTTTTAAAAAACATTCCGAATAATAATGGCAAAGTAGGCATGTATGGAATTTCTTATGCTGGATGGACTACCATGATGGGGACGATTGATCCTCATCCTGCATTGAAAGCAGTCTCTGAGCAAGCCACTCCATCGGATATGTGGATCGGTGATGACTTTCACCACAACGGTGCGTTTCGATTGAGCTACGGGTTTGAATATGCATACATGGAAGAAGCCACGAAAGAAGATGCCCATTTTCCATTTGATCAGTATGATACGTATGATTGGTATTTGAAACTCGGTCCTCTTTCCAATGTCAATGAGAAATATTTTCATGGTAAAATTCCTACTTGGAATAATTTCGCCATGCATCCCGATTATGATGAATTCTGGAAAAAACAATCTATACCTTATCGACTTGATGCTCCAACGGTTCCTAATCTACATGTGGCAGGATATTGGGATCAGGAGGATTTTTATGGTCCGTTAAAGGCTTATGAAGTGTTGGAGAAAAAGGACACACGGAATCAGAATTTTATCGTGATAGGCCCATGGAATCACGGAGGCTGGGGTCGTTCATCAGGAGACCATCTCGGAAATATTAAATTTGGAATGCCAACGGGAGAACAATTCCGAAAAGAAATTCAGGCACCGTGGTTTGCTTTTCATTTAAAAGGAAAATCTACTCCTCCCTCACCCGAAGCACCACCGATGACGGTTGCAGCAATCAGTAACGGAAAATTTGCAGAGGCAATAACCTTTCAAACAGGTTCGAATACGTGGCAATCCTATGAGACCTGGCCGCCTTTAAATAAGACTAACCTAAAGAATTTATACTTTCAATCGAACGGTAAACTTTCGTTCGAAGCACCAGTGACTTCGGATTCATTCGATCAATATATTTCAGATCCGAATCATCCAGTCCCTTATCGCAGTCGTCCTATTGAAGCAACGTATAGTCCTGGTTCACGATGGTACACCTGGCTGACCGAAGATCAGCGGTTCGTTCACAATCGCCCGGATGTTTTAAGTTGGGTTACTGATGAATTGAAAGAAGACGTAACGGTGACAGGCAACCTGATGGCAAATTTGTTTGCTTCTACGTCAGGCACGGATAGCGACTGGGTTGTAAAGTTTATCGATGTCTATCCTGAAAATTACCCTGAGGATCAGAAGATGAGTGGCTATCAATTTATGATTGCCAACGATGTGTTTAGAGGGAGGTATCGGAACAGCCTTGAAAAACCTGAACCCGTAAAACCGAATGAGATAAATAAATATTCCATTGATCTCCATGCAGTAAACCATGTTTTCAAAAAAGGACATAAAATAATGGTGCAGATTCAAAGCACGTGGTTTCCTATAATAGACCGCAACCCCCAAAAGTATGTGCCGAACATTTTCGAAGCCAGAGAAAATGATTTTCAATCAGCTACGCAAAACATCTTTCGATCAGCAAAATTCCCTTCGCATATAGTTGTGCCCGTAATAAAGTAAATGAGTATTCCTTGTTTGTGTCTTCAAATAGCTTAGCGCTACCAAACACTTGTAAGTTGTTTATGTATTTTTTCTATAAAATTGATTGAGTAATAGGAAATGATTTCACATCTTCGTGTGTTATTCGCAATCAAAATTTGATTGCCTCAATAACCTAACCTAAACCTATGTTTACCGTCCCGCCACAAGCGGGACGGTTTCATTTTAAAGAGTTTTGAACAAACTAACGATTGTTGTGAGCGAGAAAAAACCAAAAACAATTTTTGAAAAGATCTGGGACAGTCATGTTGTAAAACGTGCAGAAGGATATCCCGATGCGTTGTTTATCGATAGACATTTTATTCATGAAGTAACTTCACCTCAAGCCTTTGATGGTTTGAAACAAAGAGGACTTCAGGTATTTAATACAAAACGTACTACCGCTACGGCTGATCATAATGTTCCTACAAAAGATCAGCATCTTCCAATCAAAGAAGCTTTATCCAGACATCAGGTAGAAACGCTTCGTAAGAATTGCAGGGAGTTTGGTGTTGAGTTATATGATCTTGGCCATCCTTACCAGGGAATTGTTCACATCATCGGACCAGAGTTGGGTTTAACCTTACCAGGCATGACCATTGTGTGTGGTGATAGTCATACATCAACACATGGAGCGTTTGGTAATATTGCTTTTGGTATTGGCACATCTGAAGTGGAGCAAGTGTTGGCCACGCAGTGCATCTTGCAATACAAACCCAAAACCATGAAGATTGAGATCAACGGTGCGTTAAGCAAGGGTGTGGTAAGCAAGGATATTATTTTGTACGTCATTTCAAAAATATCAGCCAGTGGTGCCACTGGCTTTTTTGTTGAGTATGCCGGTGATGCCATCCGAAATCTTTCGATGGAAGCACGTATGACCATTTGCAATATGAGTATTGAGATGGGTGCACGTGGTGGATTGATTGCACCCGATGAGACTACGTTCAACTATATCAAGGGAAGAAAATTTGCTCCACAGGGAGAAGCATTTGATAATGCCGTAGGCGAATGGAAGAAGTTGATTACCGATGAAGGAGCTGCCTATGATCAGGTATTGACTTTTGATGCTGCCGATATTGCACCGATGATTACCTACGGAACTAACCCAGGCATGGGCATGAAAGTGACTGATCGCATTCCGACAACCGAAGAGTTGAAAGAAATAAGCGAGCAAACTTCTTTCAAAAAATCATTGGAATACATGGGTGTTGAGCCTGGATCAAAGTTGCTGGGCAAAGCCATCGATTACGTATTCATTGGTAGTTGCACCAACGCACGCATTGAAGACTTGCGTGAGGTCGCCTCTATGGTGAAAGGAAAAAAGAAGGCGGATAATGTAGAAGTTTGGGTAGTGCCCGGATCGAAGCAAGTGCAGGAGCAAGCAAAGAAGGAAGGACTTGATAAAATTTTTGAAGCTGCCGGATTTGAATTACGCGATCCCGGTTGCTCAGCATGTCTTGGTATGAACGAAGACAAGATCCCTGCGGGCAAGTATTGTATCAGTACTTCAAATAGAAACTTTGAAGGAAGACAAGGACCAAAGTCGCGCACATTTTTAGCGAGCCCACTGAGTGCTGCTGCTGCTGCGATCACAGGTAAAGTAACCGATGTAAGAGATTTCATGTAATGATTGATTAATGTTGGTTGTTCGTTATTCGAATACCAACAGCGACCAACAAAGAACGACCAACGATAATGAGTAAAGACAAATTCACTACCCTAAAATCCACAGCGGTACCCATTCCTGCTGAGAATATTGATACAGATCAGATTATTCCTGCACGTTTTCTTAAAGCAACTACACGTGAAGGCTTTGGCGACAACTTGTTTCGCGATTGGCGCTACGACAGCGATAACAATCCGATCAAAGATTTTGCATTAAACAATCCTTCATACAGTGGAAAGATTTTGGTGGCTGGAAAAAATTTCGGTTGCGGAAGTAGCCGCGAGCATGCAGCCTGGTCTATTTACGATTATGGTTTCCGTGTGGTGGTGTCGAGTTTCTTTGCGGATATTTTTAAAAACAATGCATTGAACAATGCCGTGTTGCCTGTAGTAGTGTCTGACGAACTTTTAAAAAACTTATTGGATGCTATTCAGAAGAATCCTTCCACAGAAGTGACCGTAGATTTAGAAAACCAGGTGATCAGCTATGGCAATCAGAGCCAGAAGTTTGAGATCAATGCGTATAAAAGAGAATGCCTTATCAACGGATATGATGATATCGATTACTTGTTGAGTTTGAATAAAGAGATTAGAGAATTTGATGTAGCGCATGCATAGCTTCGAGCTACCAGCTTCGAGTTTCTAGCTCTCGCAGTTCATAGCTCAAGGCTCGTAACTAAAAAACAGAGATGAATAAAAAGATTGTAATACTACCCGGAGACGGAATCGGCAAGGAAGTTACCACTGAAGGAAAAAGTGTGTTGATAAAAATTGCTGAGATCTTCGGCCACGAATTTGAATTTGATGATGCAATAATTGGGCATGATGCCATTGAAGCTACGGGCAATCCATTGCCGGATGAAACATTGACTAAATTGAAAAACTGTGATGCGATTTTATTCGGAGCGGTTGGTCATCCAAAATATGATAACGATCCAACACTCAAAGTAAGACCTGAGCAGGGATTATTAAAGATGCGCAAGGAGTTGGGACTGTATGCCAACTTGCGTCCAATCAAATTATTTGATGAGTTGTTAGAGGCATCAAGCATCAAACCTGAAATTCTTAAAGGCTCAGATATTTTATTCTTCCGTGAGTTGACTGGCGATGTGTACTTTGGTGAGAAGGGAAGAAGAGATGATGGCAATACTGCGTATGATCTGATGATCTATCAGCGCTATGAAGTAGAGCGTATAGCACACAAAGCATTTCAGGCTGCGCGTACCCGAAATAGGAAAGTAACTTCTGTTGATAAAGCCAACGTGTTGGAGAGTTCACGTTTGTGGAGAGAGGTGGTGCAGGAAGTTGGAAAGCAATATCCTGATGTGCAACTGGAACATCAGTTCGTTGATTCAGCAGCCATGAAGCTGATTCAAAATCCGAGAAGCTTTGATGTAGTAGTAACAGGAAATCTTTTTGGTGATATCCTTACCGATGAAGCCTCGCAGATTGCAGGTTCAATGGGCATGTTAGCGTCTGCTTCTGTTGGTGATAAGGTTGGACTTTACGAGCCCATCCACGGAAGTGCGCACGACATCACGGGAAAAGGAATTGCCAATCCATTAGCGTCTATTTTATCGGCTGCATTGCTGCTGGATATTTCATTCGGCATGAAGCAAGAATCAGAAATGGTAATTAAAGCAGTAGAAGAAACCCTGAAGCATGGTTATCGCACGACAGATATTGCTGATTCAAAAACCGCTAAGGAGAAAATTTTGAACACCCAGCAAATGGGAGCACAAGTGATATATCAACTTGATAAAATTGCAAGTCAACTTTCAGTTTCAACAAACAATTAATTACGAACGACTATCAACCAAACATATGGCACAGAAAATTGAAATCTTTGACACAACACTTCGTGATGGTGAGCAGGTTCCTGGTTGTCAATTGCGAACAGAAGAAAAGGCGATCATTGCGAGAGAGCTTGAGCTTTTGGGTGTAGATGTTATAGAGGCGGGCTTTCCGATTTCAAGTCCTGGTGATTTTCTTTCAGTGGTTGAAATTTCAAAAGCAGTAAAAGAACCAGTGGTATGCGCACTAACGCGTTCAAAGAAAGAGGATATTGATGTTGCTGCTGAAGCGTTGCATCATGCTAAGCGCGGAAGAATTCATACAGGCATTGGATCTTCGGATGTTCACATCAAACATAAGTTCAGAAGCAATCGCGATCAAGTGCTTGAACAAGGTGTGTGGGCAACAAAATATGCCAAGGCTAAAGGATATGAAGTTGAATTTTATGCAGAAGATGCTGGCCGCGCTGATTTAGCATTCCTTGCGCAATTAGTGGAGGCAGTTATCGCTGCGGGCGCGGATGTAGTAAATATTCCTGACACCACAGGTTATTGCCTGCCGAATTTATATGGCAAGCGCATTCAATACCTGATGGAAAATGTGAAGAACATTGACAAAGCAATTATCTCAGTTCATTGTCATAACGACTTAGGGCTTGCCACAGCCAACACCATTGCGGGTTTATCGAATGGAGCACGTCAGGCAGAAGTAACGATTAATGGAATTGGTGAGCGTGCCGGCAATACTTCGTTGGAAGAAGTAGCTATGATTTTAAAAACACATAAGGATTTGGATTTATATTCTAATATTAAGTCCGAACGTCTTTATGAATTAAGTCTTTTAGTATCTTCTATGATGCGCATGCCAGTGCAGGCAAATAAGGCCATCGTTGGAAGAAATGCTTTTGCTCACTCTTCTGGAATTCACCAGGATGGATTTTTGAAGCATGCCGAAAACTATGAGATAATCAATCCTGCTGATGTGGGCGTTCCTTCATCTTCCATTGTGCTTACCGCTCGTAGCGGAAGAGCGGCATTAAAGCACCGCGCAGAATTACTAGGTCATCGTGTGGAAGGTGAGGAGTTGAATACGCTGTATGAAAACTTCCTTGTTGTGGCAGATGAAAAGAAAGAAGTGACCGATGCAGATTTAATTGTGTTGGTGGCCAGCATGCCGGTGCTGTTTAAATAATTCACCTTTTTATTTGCGGAGGTATTTCATACTTTCACTTCATCTAAATTTTGAAGTGTATGAAAAAGTTATGTCTCTTATTTTTCCTAAGCGTTTTCTTTATTTCTGGCTTTGCCCAGGAAATTGGTCTTCAGCTTTATAGCCTCCGGAATGAAATACCGAAGGATGTTCCGGGCTCGATGGCCCTCATCAGCAGTTGGGGGATTAAAGAAATTGAAGGGGGTGGCTCTTATAATATGACCATGAACGATTATAAGGCACTGCTTAAAAAAAATAAATTAAAAATGGTGAGCATTGGTGCTGACTTTAATGAGCTGGCCAATGATCCTGCAAAGGTAGTTGCCAATGCCAAAGCATTCGGTGCGAAGTATGTGATGTGTGCATGGATTCCTCACAACGGAACAGATTTCACGTTAGCCGATACTGAAAAGGCAATTGCTGTTTTCAACATAGCTGGAAAGGTGTTGGGTGAAGCAGGTATTACTTTTTGTTATCATCCACACGGTTATGAATTCCGTCCATATGAAGACGGAACGTTGTTCGATTTGATGGCGAAGAAGATGGACCCTAAATATGCCAACTTTGAGATGGATGTGTTTTGGGTGAAACATCCCGGACAAGATCCGGTGGCCTTACTAAAAAAGTATCCAAATCGTTTTCCGCTGATGCACCTGAAAGATCGCAGACCCGGAACTGAAAGTAACCAATTTGGAACAGCCGATGATGAAACCAATGTAGTGCTGGGTGCTGGTGATGTAGGTATTGCTGCCATTATGAAAGTAGCACGCCAATATGGTGTTAAGCATTTCTTTATTGAAGATGAATCTATGCATGCCGTTCATCAAATCCCTCAAAGTTTGACGTTTCTTAAATCATTGAAATGATATGAAGACAAAGACCATCAAACAAACTGTTACGTTTTCTGGTGCTAAACCTAAAGAAGTATACAACCTGATTATGGATGCAAAGGCACACAGCGCTTTTTCAGGAAGCAAAGTTAAAATGAGCACTGAGATCAATGGCAAGTTTGACGTGTTTGGTGGCTATTGTACCGGTTTTAATATTGAATTGAAGGAAGGAAAGAAAATTATTCAAGGCTGGCACTTTAAAGAAGATGGTTGGCCAGATGATCATTTCTCCATCTGCACGTTTGTATTTGAGAAAGTTCCGACTGGAACAAAACTTACATTCACTCAAAGCGATATTCCTGAGCACAAAGCGGAATCACTAAAAGATGGTTGGAAGCTCTACTACTGGCAGCCGATGAAAGCTTACCTGTCTGCAAAGAAATCTAAATGATCTTCCCCTGTGATTTCACCGTGCCCTCTGTGGTTAAATGCATTTTTCACCACGGATGGCACAGAGGTTTTCACAGAGACTTTAATTTCTCCATCAATTTTTCTGGAACGCTCGCGATTTTTCGTTTCGAATAATCGAAGCAAACGATTCCTGTTTTGCCGTGAGCCACTTCTTTGCCGGTCATTTTGTTGCTTACGCGATAGAAGAAATCAAATCCATATTTATTGAAATTATCCACAGCGATTTCAAATTGTAGTATATCTCCTAAAAATGATTCTGCCTTATAGACAAGGGTGGCATCGCTAATGATCTGGCCGATGAAACCTTCCAGTTTCACTTCGTTTTCAAAACCTAAAGACCGATAAAACAGAGTGCGTGCTTCTTGCATCAGCGTAAGCACCCTATCGTTCCCTACGTGATTACCATAATTTAGGTCGCTCACGCGAACCATTATTTCGGTTTTAAAGATAAATTTTTCAGGAAGTTGTATTTCAATGCGTGCCATCTTGATTAATTTGCTGCACAAGTATACTCATAGATGATCAAAAAAAGCTTTGTATTAGCAATCTGGCGGAAGATTAAAAGAGTCATTATTATTTTGATTGCTGCCCACTTCATTTACATTGTATTACTGCGGTGGATTAATCCCCCCATCACAGTCACCCAGTTTACCAATTTGATTCAAGGATACGGCTTGAAACGTGACTATGTAGACTTTGAAGAGATGTCACCCAACATTCGTCTGGCAGTGATGGCCTCGGAAGATCAATTATTTCCTGATCATAATGGGTTTGATGTGGCGAGTATCAAAAAGGCGTTGAAGAATAATGCCAAAAAAAGCAAACGAGTGAGAGGTGCTTCCACCATCAGCCAGCAGGTGGCGAAGAATGTTTTCTTGTGGCAAGGGCGCACGTGGGTGCGAAAGGGATTGGAAGTATATTTTACATTTATGATCGAATTGGTTTGGAGTAAGGAACGAATTCTGGAAATGTATCTGAATGTGGCAGAAATGGGCAAAGGCATTTTTGGTGTGGAAGCAGCATCGCAGGCTTACTTTAAGAAACCGGCCAGCAAACTTACGCGTACTCAAGCTGCGATGATTGCCGCTTGCTTGCCCAATCCAAAAAAGTATACGGTAAAACCAGTATCAAAATATATTGCGCGCAGGTATCCATGGATCGTCATTCAGATGAATAACCTGGAAGGCGATGAGGACATTGATCAGTTGCTCACCATGCCTGAGCCTGTGAAAAAGAAGAAGGGAAAAAGTAAGTGATCAGTTAGTATCGTAATTATAAATAGATACTTTGTCATTCCGGGCAAGCTTGATTAGCTTAATTAAGAAAAATTATTTTTCAATTCAATTAAACCATGATCAGGGAATAGCGCGATCCGGAATCTCGTGTAGTCTGCACGCTTGTAGATCCTAACGCAGATTTTATTTCACGAGACAGCGGCTCTCGTTGCTCGGCCGCGATGACAGCTTCGCCATTCATAAACTCTTCCACAAATAAAGCGTAGCATACGCTTCCCATCCTTTATACTTTTTGAATATCCGCTTAACCTGTTCCAGTGTTGGTTTGGATTTCATCCCTTTCAGATTTTTGATGGCATTGTGAATGCCCACATCCTCTAAAGGAAAAGCATCCGGATACCTAAATGTTTTCATCAACGCATAGTTGGCCGTCCAGTTGCCGATGCCTTTGATCTTCATCAATTTTTCTTTGCCCTCAGCGAGCGAAATATGCTGAAAGGATTCTTTAGTAATCTTACCCGATGCAAACGCCTGAGCAATTCCAATCGTGTAGTTTGCTTTTTGTTTGGAGAACTGCAACGCCAACAAAAATTTCGGTGTCAGTTGTGCTACTACGTCCTGGGATGGAAACAGAAAATATTTTTTCCCTTCATGTTCGATCACTTCACCAAACTGCTCCACGAAACGTTGCTTTAAGGTGTAAGCAAACGTGAGATTAATTTGCTGCCCCAACACAGCCCACACCAATGACTCAAATAAATCGGGCTGGCCCACAATCCGATATCCGTAAAATTTTTTAATAAGCGGCCCAAGTAGCTTATCGCTTTCAACCAGGTTATAAAATGGCTTCAGGTTTGTGTTGAGGTCAAACCATTGATAAACATATTCAGTAACATATTCCTTCTCGATTACAGTAGGATTGTGATTCAGAAATTGAATGATCAAATCCGATTGATCTTGTTCAATAGCTAACAGAATATTTTTGTCTGCTACGCATAACGCCTTGTAGACTTTTCCTCCTTCAACACGATGAAGCAGTTCGCGGGGCGAGCGCTCTAAAAAAGAACAGGCTAACTCAAAGCTAAACTCAGTGGGTGTAACAATACGATGAACCAACATCGTGCATTAGGTAGCCCAGGTTTTTCCCACTTCTGCTAAGGGTACACAACCTTTGAAAGGTCCTGGCACCTGGTCGTATTGCAGTACTTGTGTAGCACCGATCTCACTCGTAAAGAATCCTAAAATAGTGAGCTCTTTTATTTTTACAACAAAAGGTTGATCCCCACCACTCCCGGCATTCCACCATCCGGTAGAGCCACCGCTTGCAGCTTCGGCAAGTACTTTGTCATGATGTTTTTTGAAGTGAGCCGCTTGCTCTTCTGAAGAGCAATCAATAAAACCATTGTTATACGTTTTGCGGGCGTCTTCATTGAAATCGGTTAAGCCATTCAAAAACTTATCTTGTTGTTCTTTTGAATAAACTTCTTTCACTAAGGCATCGATGAATCCCGGCACACCAGCATCTTTTGCACCGGGTGTATCTGTTTTAGGAATAATAATTTCTGCCAACGTTTCGATGGCACGTGCCTGATCTTCATTGAAGAAAGTTGGTTTGTAGGTGAGCTCGGGGTTTGCTTTGCATCCGTTTAGCACTGCTGCCAAGGTGGGTCCGGTGATGGCATATCCAAGTACCAGACTTGCGCGTTGTATTGCTTCTCTTCGGTTCATAACCATTGATTTCAATATTATAAATTTCTTTTCTTCAATTCTTTCACTGCATAATCAACAGCGCGTGCTGTTAACGCCATATAGGTGAGTGAAGGATTCTGGCATGCTGATGAAGTCATGGCCGCACCATCGGTTACAAACACGTTAGGAGCTTCATGCACCTGGTTCCATTTATTTAATACCGATGTCTTCGCATCCCGGCCCATGCGTGCCGTGCCCATTTCATGAATACCAAGACCAATGTTGTCTTGCACATCATAAATGTTCACATCTTTGAAGCCGGCTGCTTCCAGCATTTCGGCAGCGGACTCTTTCATGTCTTTGCGCATGACGCGTTCATTTTCTTTCCACTCGGCATCTACATTTAGTGTAGGCAGTCCATGAATGTCTTTCTTGTCCTTATTGATCGTTACTCGATTTTCAGCATAGGGCAGGCACTCACCAAAACCAGTGATGCCCATTCGCCACGGACCAGGTGTTGTCATGGCTTCTTTCAATGCTGCACCATACGCCATTTCACTTACACCGCGCGTCCAATCCGAACGACTGGCTGCGCCTTGATAACCAAAGCCACGTATGTAATCGGATCGTTTATCGTTTCCGAGATTGCGGAAGCGTGGAATATAAATTCCGTTGGGTCTGCGGCCGATGTAATACTTGTCTTCAAAACCTTCGAAGAGCCCTTGCGCACCAGCACGATATTGGTGATCCATTAAGTTGCGGCCCAATTGATCACTACCATTTCCTAATCCATTCGGGAAACGATTAGAAGTGGAGTTGAGCATAATGAATGTGCTGCCTAATGTGGATGCATTCAGAAAAATAATTTGCGCGAAGAATTCTATTTCTTCTTTTGTCTCTGTGTCCAGCACTCTTACGCCAACGGCTTTACCTTTGGTTTCGTCATAGATCACAGAGTGAACCACAGAGTTAGGGCGCATGGTCATGTTACCTGTCTTGGCTGCCGCAGGTAGTGTAGATGAGTTGCTGCTGAAGTATGCTCCATACGGACAACCACGGTCGCACATGTTTCTCGATTGACAAACGCCCCTGTTAGGATCATGTGCCAATGGTGCAGTCAAATGTGCAACGCGACCGATCGTAACTTTTCGTCCATTAAATTTCTCGGCTACTTTATCGCGGAAGACTTCTTCTACGCAATTCAGATCCATAGGAGGAAGAAACTTTCCATCGGGCACATGGGCAAGTCCCTCGGCACGACCGCTCACACCAATGTAACTTTCTACGTAGTCATACCACGGAGCAAGATCATTGTATCGTACGGGCCAATCCACGCCTACACCATCTTTTGCGTTAGCTTCAAAATCTAAATCAGACAAGCGGTAGGTTTGCTTTCCCCACATGATGGAGCGACCACCTTCATGATAGCCGCGAATCCAATCAAATGGTTTTACTTCCGTGTAGGGATGTTCTTCATCTTTCACCCACCAGTGCTTGTTGGCTTGGTTCACCCAGTTGGTGCGTGATTGCACGGGGTATAATTTCAGTTCTTCATGAGAGAGTTTATTGGCGTGCTGAAGTTGCCACGGATCTTTAGTCATGGTGGGGTAGTCCACCACGTGTTTTACTGCGCGACCTCGTTCGAGCACGAGCGTCTTCAATCCTTTTTCGGTTAATTCCTTAGCGGCCCAGCCACCACTGATACCCGTGCCGACTACGATGGCATCATAGGTATTTTGCTTTTCAGCATCGATATTCAAATTCATTCATGAAAATTTTAAGAAAAGAAAATTACCGGATTATTAAGGCTAATGCAAGTATAATGGTGATAAATACGATCCCATTGGATTGAAATAAAACAACACGATCAGCAAGAATCAGGTTGAGCAAGTAAATCGGCAATGACAATTTTGAAAATAAAAGCAGGTCATGTTTCAAGATCAACATTATCGTTCAATAAATGAGAAAGGGTATGCCATACTTCCCTCATTGCTATCTCCGGAATTATGTGAAAGTCTCATCGAAGCCTATCACGATCCGACACGCTATCGCAAGACGATTGACATGCAACGCTACCGTTTCGGACAAGGTGAATACAAATACTTTAACTATCCGTTGCCGGATGTAATTCAACAATTGAGAAACGATTTGTATGTTCACCTTGCGGCCATTGCCAATGAATGGGCTACTCAGTTAAACACCGGAATTTCTTATCCACATAAACACGCTCCATTTCTGGAGATGTGCACAGCAAAAAATCAAACAAGACCAACGCCACTGATCTTACGCTATGGGCCCGGTGGTTTTAATACCTTGCATCAGGATCTTTATGGTGAGATTTATTTTCCTTTTCAGGTGGTGATTGTTTTAAATCAAAACGGTGTAGATTTTACAGGTGGTGAGTTTGTGATGACGGAACAAATACCGCGCGCTCAATCCAAAGCGTTGGTCATTCAACCCAATCAAGGAGATGCGATTGTGTTCACTACACATTCACGACCCATTAAAGGAACGCGTGGTTACTACAGAGCGAACATGAAGCATGGAATCAGCGAAGTGAAATCTGGTGAGCGCTATGCATTAGGAATTATTTTTCATGATGCAGCGTAAAGGAACATAGCCACTGATTCACAGATGATTTAATCAATAGCTTTAATTTTTGATCGTAATCAAGCAGACATCGATAATACTGAAATACACGAGCCACAGATTACATTAATCAGTGAATCTGTGGCTGATAATTTTCGAGAATGATTAAGCATTCATTAATAACACCATACCAACTACGAAACCTGATGCGATCACGCATAGTGAAGTATGCCGGCAATCAACGTTTAAAAATTTATGGAACGTTACACTGCGCATCGGGCAAACGCATGAAGCGCGACCATCGGATTTTCTTCGCGGATGAAGCGAAAGCGTTGGCGGCTGGCTACCGCCCATGCGGCCATTGCATGAAAGAGCAGTACCGTGTGTGGCGCTCTCTCGCATGATACACTAAGGCCGAAAAATTATTTATGCGCTTAGTGGTTTGGTACTCTATAATTACGAGTGAAAAG
>JANOUH010000404.1:0-7287 GCA_031416795.1 Cytophagales bacterium
GAAAACGGAAAAAGACACGCTGGCTCAATTCATCGAGATTAAAAAAATAAAGATCAAATATTTACTAAACACCCATTGCCATATCGATCACGTACTGGGCAATGATTTTGTAAAGGAAAAATACAATGTGCCATTGCTTATCAACAAAAACGATGAGCCTGTGCTTCTGTCTGTGAAAGCCTATGCGCCTTCCTATGGATTTAACCTATATCGAGAAGCGCTTCCAGATGGTTATTTAGCCGAAGGGGATACGGTTTCTTTTGGCAACATCATCTTCGATGTTCTTTTTCTTCCGGGTCATGCGCCTGGTCATATTGGGTTTTATCACAAGGATTCAGATTCATTATTGAGTGGTGACGTTTTGTTTGAACAAAGTATTGGACGCACCGATCTTCCAGGTGGAGATTTCAACACGTTGATTAAAAGTATACATCAAAAAATATTCACGTTACCGGATGAAGTTATTGTGTATCCTGGCCACGGTGATACCACCACAGTAGGTGAAGAAAAAATTTTAAATCCATTCTGCGCTTTACATATTTCCCAATGAGTTTTCTGCGACATATACCAAATGCTTTAACCAGCGGTAATCTTTTATGCGGATGTCTGGGCTTGATCAGCTTTTTAGGAAACTATCCCGTTGAGCCAGCCTATTTTATTTGGGCCGCCTGTGTGTTTGATTTCTTTGATGGTTTTTCTGCAAGACTTTTAAAAGTTTCGTCACCCATAGGCAAAGAACTTGATTCACTTGCCGACATGGTAAGTTTTGGTGTGCTGCCAGCCATGGCAATGTATCAATGGATTGATTCCTCCAACGGAGCCAGCTGGCTTTCCTATATCGCGTTGATGATTGCCGTATTTTCAGCCTTGAGATTGGCAAAATTTAATATTGACACCCGGCAAACCGATTCATTTATTGGAATACCTACGCCTGCAAATGCACTATTTCTTACTTCGTTGGTTTTCTTGCCGGAATCGATCAGATCCATCATTTTCACAACGCCTGTTTTAACTGGAATTGCCATCGTATTTTCATTATTATTAGTGGCACCCTTTGAATTATTTGCTTTAAAATTCAAGGATTTTTCGTGGGCACATAATCAAATCAGGTTTACTTTTCTTGCTCTTTCCGTATTGCTGTTAATAATCTTTAAAATGGGAGCGTTACCCTTTATTATACTTTCATACATCATTATTTCGTTAGGGAGCAGGATTCTCGCAGGAAAGAAAAATTAACCATTACGTGATTGCTTTCAATAAAATAATAGCAGCACATATTATATGCCTTGCTGGCTTGGCAAATCATTGCTTTGCTCAAACCACTTCGGTATTAAGTTCAGGCAATTGGTTTAAGTTTTCAGTTACTCAGGATGGCGTTGTAAAAATAGATTACAACGCATTGCGAAATGCCGGGGTGAATCCCGATCAGATTAATCCGAAAAAGATAAAATTATATTCAGGTAGTTATGGTATGTTGCCACAGGCAAACAGCACTCCACGCAAAGAAGATCTGACTGAAATTTCCATTTTTGTTTCAGGTGAATCTGATGAAACGTTTAACTCCCCCGATTATATTCTTTTTTTTGCAAAGGGGCCCGATCAAAATCATTACGATGTCGCCAAGCAGATTTTTCATTATGAAAACAATCTATTCACAGATAAAAACTTTTATTTCCTAACGATCAGCAACAGTGACGGAAAGCGTATTACCAATTCTGAAAACATCAACGGTACATTTCCAATTATTCAAACCTATGATGACTTTGCCTTTTACGAAACCGAAAAATATAACTTATTAAAATCAGGAAGACATTGGTTTGGAGAACAGTTCGATGCCATTACTGATGCCACCATCCGGTTTGATCTTTCCGGTATTGCCGATAACTCCAACATCAAATTCGTATCGCATGTAATGGCACAATCGATCACCAATACTTCTTTTCAAATATCAATGAACAACACGCCTGTACTCACTCAACCCATTGATGCCATTCCTAATTCATCATACGGGATTAAAGGCAGGATAAAATCAGATACTATTATTTTCTCTGCAACTTCCGTTGGAGCTCCTACCCGACAGAATCAGGATATCAAGTATCAGTTTACAAAAGGCAGCCCCGGCATATCCGTTGGCTATCTTGACTTTTTTCTCTTTTCGTTCAAAAGAAAATTAGCACTCTACGGAGATCAAACCATCTTCCGATCAGCTGAAAGCATATTCAACAACACTTCATCTTTTGAAATTTCATCAACAACTACTGGAATTCAAGTATGGGATATCTCTAATCCCGATGAAGTGAAGAATCAGCTGTTTGGTCCATCGGGGTCGAAAATATCATTCTCTACTTCAACCAATACGCTTCGCACGTTCATCGTATTCGATCCTGCTACTTTGAAAGCACCCGTTTACGAGGCGAAAGTTTCAAATCAAAATCTACATCAACTTACATCGCCAGAACTAATCATCATCACAAATAATACTTTATTAAACGAAGCGCAACGTCTGGCTTCCCATCGACAAACCCATTCGGGCATCTCTGTAAAAGAGGTTACTGTCGAACAGATTTACAACGAATACTCGGGAGGGAAACAGGATATAACAGCCATCCGCGATTTTATTCGCGACTTGCAAACACAGCCGGCCTCGTCACTAAATAATGCGCTTCTCTTTGGCCGTGGTTCATATGATTACAAAAACAGAGTGCTGGGAAACACAAACTTTGTCCCTATTTATGAATCCCGCAATTCACTAAGTCCATTAGAGACCTATTCATCCGATGATTACTTTGGCTTTCTTGAAGAAAACGAAGGTGACTGGAATGAAAGTCCAGCGCAAAATCACTCTCTTGATATTGGAGTTGGTCGCTTACCCTTAAAGAATATTGAAGAAGCTCAAGGTGTGGTGGATAAGTTGATTGAGTATGATCTGAAAATAACAGAAGCCGGTTCGTGGCAGAATGAATTTCTTTTTGTTGCGGATGATGGAGATTTTAACATTCATCAAAACCAGGCTGATCAATTAGCAAACTCAATCGAGTTATACGATCCGGTATTCAACACAAAGAAATTTTATCTTGATTCGTTTGATCAGGTCGAGCGACCCATTGGTCAATTCAGTCCGGCTGCCAGCAAGGAGCTCGATCTGCAAATAAGAAAAGGTGCGCTCATTGTAAACTATACAGGTCATGGCTCAGAACAAGTATGGATGGACGAGCGCATTTTAGATGGAGACATAATCAGCAAATGGAAACAAGCTCCGAAATACCCTTTGTTTGTTACCGCTACCTGTGAGTTTGGACGGCATGATGATCCTTTTCAAATCACCAGCGGTGAAAAAACGCTACTACAGAAAAAAGGAGGATCTATCGGCTTGGTTACTACGGCTCGTCCCGTAAACTCCAGCACAAACTTTACGTTAAACAAAGCTTTTTATGAGTCGCTTTTCATTAAAGAAAATAATCAGTTTAGGGATTTGGGAAATATTTTTCGTGATACAAAAAACAAAAGTATGAGCGGTGTTGGCAATCGTAATTTCTCTCTGTTAGCCGATCCTTCTATGAAATTGGCTCTTCCGGAAAATGAAATTATCATTGATGAAATTAAAACAGCTTCGGGATCAACTCAATTGAAGGCATTATCAAATGTCATTGTAAAGGGTCACGTTGAGAAAAATAATTTATTAAACAGCACCTTCACAGGAGAGCTAACCCTCACGCTTTTCGATGGTCCTACCAATCAGGTAACAAAAGGGGACGAAAATCCACCGTTCACTTTTACGGAGCGAAATAATCTTCTTTTTCGAGGCAAAACATCTGTTTCTCAAGGGGCATTTCAAATGGAATTTATCATGACTAAAAACACACCTGATAGTTTGGTAAAAGGTAAGGTTAGCACATTTGCATCAACCAAAGATGCAGAGTATGCCGGTGGGTCTTCATTTAATAATTCCATTGGAGGCATTGAGGAAAATGTTCCCGTTGATAATACTCCTCCATTCATCAGATTATTTTTAGGCGACACCACATTCATTAATGGTGGAAAGGTGGGGCCAAATACAAAAATTGTTACGCTGCTTTCTGACAACAGTGGTATTAATATTTCTTCTTCTGCAACGGGAAACGATATTACAGCACAAGTAGATCAAAACGATCCAATAGTTTTGAACACTTATTACGAATCAAAAATAGGAACATATAAAAACGGAACGCTAACCTATCCGCTGGATGGTCTTGAGAAAGGTAAACATACACTGAAACTATCTGCTTCAGACACGTATAACAACAGGACAGCAGCCAGTGTAGACTTTGTTGTTACGGATGGATCTGAAATTCAAATTGAAGAATTCTCCAACTACCCTAATCCATTCTATGAAACCACCACGCTGGAGTTTACACACAGCAGGCCGGGAGAAGATCTTGAGGCATTCTTAACCATCTACGACTTGACGGGTAAGCTTTTAGTTGACCAACAATTTGAAGTGCTCTCAAGTCAATACAGAGTAACGCTTTCAGAATGGGATGGAAGATCCGCTAATGGCGCAAAATTAGCCCGAGGAGTATACATGGGTAAGCTTTCTGTTCGTTCATTACTGGATGGATCGAAAAATGAGCAAATTACCAAGCTAATTATCCTGAATTAATTACCTTTACCAACCAGAAAATTGATTATGAATAGGTTAAGTATTCTCATAACCACCGTATTACTTGCCATTACCATTATAGGCAAATCACAAAGTCCACAAGGAACTTTGATTGGTCAGGATAGCACCAATAAGGTAATTACAACGGCCGTGCCTTTCTTAACCATAACACCAGACTCCAGAGCTGCGGGTATGGGTGATGTAGGTGTGGCTACTTCTGCCGATGCAAACTCAGCCTATTGGAATTCTGGCAAGTTGGCCTTTATTGAACATGGCTATGGTGTTTCCGCATCCTATACTCCATGGCTTGGTAAAATCATTAATGACATGTCCGTCTTCTACCTTACGGGATTTTATAAAATCGGTCGAGAGCAAACTGTTGCCGCATCAATGAAATATTTTGATTTAGGAGAGATACAGTTTAAAGATGTAAATAATAATGATCTGGGAAGATTCAATCCGCGTGAGTTTGCCTTTGATGTTACTTATTCTAGAATGCTTACTGAACAATTAGCAATTGGTGGAGCTCTTCGCTACATCCATTCAAATTTAACAGGAGCCCTTACCACAGGAAACATTGATGCAAGACCAGGTAATTCTGTAGCAGTTGATTTCGGGATCTATTATACCAAACCATTGGTATCAAATAACTCAACCTTATCACTTGGAGCGGCCATTACCAACTTAGGTGCAAAGATTTCATATTCTGATGCAAACAATAGAGATTTTATTCCAACCAATCTTAGAATGGGTGGTGCTTATAAAATCGAAGTTGATCCCAAAAACAGTTTCACGTTTGCTCTGGATCTAAATAAACTAATGGTGCCAAGCCCGCCACGAACAGGTTCTGAACCACTACTCAGTGGAATATTAGGTTCTTTCACTGATGCTACCGGAGGGTTTAGTGAAGAAATCAGTGAATTCACAATATCTGCAGGCACTGAATATTGGTATAATAAAACCTTTGCAGGAAGATTAGGGTACTTCAATGAAGCTAAAGCAAAGGGTAATAGAAAATATTTTACAGCTGGCGTTGGGTTCAGATCCCCAAAGCAAAAATTCGGTATTGACCTGGCTTATCTGGTGCCTGTTAACAAAAGGGAGAACGCATTAGCTGAAACCTTGAGAATTTCCCTTTTGCTTAACTTTGAAAGCAAGAAAAATGAAAACGAGTCTGTTACAGACTAGGTTATGCTTGATAGGAGGATAGCGCCCAAGCATACTGAAATAACTTCCTTCCATCTTCCTACTCCCGAAATTCATACATTAAGTAGTGGAGTGCCTTTATTCGTTCTGAGGGGTGTATCACAACAAGTAATAAAAATAGAATTAGTATTCAGCGGATCGAAATGGGATGAAACAAAAAGTGGACTCTCCTTTTTCACAGCCCAAATGCTTGAGAAAGGAACTGTAACAAAAACCTCCTTCGAGATTGCTGACTATTTTGACCGCCACGGTGCTTCTGTGGAGATTTCTCCAGGTTTTGATTTTGTTTCAGTCTCTCTTTTCTCGTTGACAAAAAATATTGCCAAAGTTCTTCCGCTTTTTACTGAGTTAGTTACATCATCCATTTTTCCTGATAATGAGTTATCGCTGCAAAAAGAAATCTTCAATCAAAATCTAAAAATCAACAACGAAAAAACAAGTTACGTTGCATCAAAACTAATAAAACAGCATCTCTTTGGAAACACTCACCCATATGGCAGAGCAATCGAAGAAGATGATGTAAATCAATTAACAAGAGAGGATTTAAATAACTTTTTTCACAATCATTTTTCTCTCATCCAGACGTTTGTTGTTGGCACACTTGATGAATCAGTATTGAATTTATTGATTTCGGAACTATCGATGATTCCAGTTGCACATCATAAGAAAAATAATCTAAATTTTCCCGTCTCTCAAAATGAGTCTACAGAATATCTAAAAAAAACCAGTAGCATTCAGTCCTCCTTACGGCTCGGCAAAAGAACTATTAACAGAAGTCATCAGGATTATCCATCATTAATTCTGATCAACCATATTTTTGGTGGCTATTTTGGCTCTCGCCTCATGAAGAACATCAGGGAGGATAAAGGATTGACTTACGGAATATATTCCTCCATAAATAACCTCAGAAATGATGCGTTCTTTGTAATTGCCGCTGATGTTAATAGAATAAACAAAGATGTCGCAATTGCAGAGATCAGAAACGAACTTAATTTTTTATGTAATAAATTAATTGGTATTCAGGAATTACAAAACGCGAAGAGTCATTTACTCGGTAGCCTTCAGTTGGAAATTGCTAATCCCTTTTCAGTAATTGAGAAAATAAAAAACATTCGTCTTTACGGCCTGAATGAAAACTTCTATAACGATCTGTTCCTTGATATTCTCGATTTAAATGAACTAACTCTACAAAGAGTAGCCAATAATTATCTGACTGATGGCATCATTGAAGTTGTTGTTGGATGATCTCAGATCTTAAATTCTAAGGCCTATGCACTTCTTTCACGAACTCCCATTAAACAAAAAAAACCCTTCCTGATTAGGGAAGGGTTCTAGATAAAAAATAGGCAACGACTTACTCTCCCGGGTTTTACCCTAGTACCATCAGCGCGGGTGGGCTTAACTGCTCTGTTCGAAATGGGAAGAGGTGATCCCCACCGCTA
>JANOUH010000405.1:0-21403 GCA_031416795.1 Cytophagales bacterium
CAGCGCTACAAACTTTACAGTCTTGCCTTCACCAACAATTACAAGCTTTGGTCCTTCGAGTGGAGCCGTGGGAGCAACCGTAACCATTTCAGGAACTAACTTTAACACAACCCCTTCGAACAACACGGTTTCATTTAATGGGGTTATCGCTAATGTTTCTGCATCTACATCAACTAGCATTACTGCAACCATTCCGGCTGGTGCTATAACAGGACCTATTTCTATTACCGTAAGTGGTGTTACAATCACCGGCTCATCAAACTTTACCGTTCTACCAACACCAACGATTACCGCCTTCACTCCCACTAGCGGTGCCGTAAGTGCTACTGTTACTATTACCGGAACAAACTTTAATGCTACCCCTGCAAATAATGTAATAATGTTTAACGGTACACCAGCTATAGTTACAGGTTCTACTGCTACAAGTATTATCACCACAGTTCCATCAGGAGCAACCACGGGCAAGATTTCTTTAACCTTAAATGGGATTACTGTTACAAGTGCATCAGACTTCACCGTGATGCCTATACCAACAATTACTGACTTTAGTCCTTTGAGTGGAGCTGCTGGCGCAATTGTAACAATCGCGGGCACCAACTTTAGCGAAACACTTTCTGAAAATATTGTAAAATTTAACGAGGTAACCGCAATCGTTACGGGATCTACCCCAACCAGTATAACCGTTATTGTTCCCGTGGGTGCATCAACCGGAAGGATAACGATTAAAGTAAGCGGTGTTACCATTACCAGCGCGACTAACTTTATTGTAATGCCGACACCGCAAATCACCAACTTCAGCCCAACTAGCGGTCTTGTCAATGCGACTGTAAATATCACTGGGTTAAATTTTGATTCTGATGAGCTTGATGACATTCTTACCTTCAATGAACTGCCGCAGTTGTGGATGCTGCTAGAACAACATCCATAGTCACCAAAGTGCCCGCTGGAGCAACTTCAGGCAAGATTTGTGTGACTGTAAATGGTGTGACTGTGTGCAGTGTTTTAGACTTTACTGTATTACAAGTTATTCCTGACGACATTACACCTCCTGTGTTAATTACGAACAATACACCTACTGAAGTATTACAGGGTTCAGATCTTCTTATCTCCGTTCAATTGGATGATCCTGAAACAAAAATTTTAAATGCTTTCGTAAGAGTTAAATCACCTAGCTCTGGTACGGAGATAAATACTTCGTTAGTAAAATCGGGAAATAATTATGAGTTTACTGTGCCTTCTTTATTAATCGGAGAATTGGGTGTTGAATATGATCTGAAGGTAACGAATGAAAAGGGCCTCGTTTATGCAAGCCCAATATTTCTCGTGAAAGTTAGGATACCTGGAACCGGTCTCGCCATTCCCTATACCGCATTTGGAGGCAATATTTCTAATTACCGCGTTATCTCGATACCATTAGACTTGGATAAACCAACAGTGACTGATGTGTTTGACGAACTGCCGCTATATGATAAAACCAAGTGGAGAATTTCACATTATGATAATGCCACTAACACCAACAATGAATTGTTAACAAACAGTACGCTACAGCCAGGCATTGGTTATTGGTTATTGATAAAGGACAATCCAGGTAAACCTATCACCACGGGTACCGGAAAAACTGTTGATATTCAGCCTACGTTCACTTTATCACTCAAAGCGGGCTGGAATCAAATTGGCAACCCATATAATTTCAATTTGTTGTGGAGCGACCTGGTAACTGCTAACCCTGGCCTGCCTATTTCATTCCGTAGTTATAATGGCAGTATTAAAAACTTTGAAAATAAAACCACACTTACTGTTATGGAAGGTGGTTTCATCAATGTAGCTACAGACATGCAAATCGTTTACCCGGTAAAGAAAAATACAGGAAGTCGTATAGAGGCTCCACAAGGCACACTCGAAAATTCAATTGATCAAACAGACTGGGAAATTGATTTTATAATAAACCAGCGAGATATCTCAAATGTAATTGGTGGATTGGGTATGCGACTAAATGCCTCAGTGGACTTTGATATTTATGATGGATTTTCAATGCCTCACTTCGATGAATTTCTGGATTTGAATCACACTAAGAAACTGAATCACTACAACTATTCAAAGGATGTGATCCCAACTTCAGATAGTCATACATGGAATTTTAAAGTTGATGCATCTGAGACTGAAAAGCCGGCCATGATAACCTGGAATAATAGTTACTTGGGAAATAATAATATCAATCTGATTCTATTCGATGACCAGTCTAATGTTTGGATTGATATGAAGCAACATACTTCATACAGTTTTACTCCGCCTGTAAATTTTAAAGTTATTTACGGTGCAGAAAATTATGTGACTAAGGAAATTGGAAATGGGAATTCAAAAATTCTTGAAGTGTCACCCAATCCATCCAACGGCCCGATAAGCATTCATATGTTCTTACCTGAATGGCAAAAGAAGTTTCCTGTTGAGTTGGAATTAAAATCTCTTACAGGAATTACATTAGCCAATATTTTCACTGGTGAGCTGGAGTCTGGTTATCAGAAAATCGAATGGTCCGGAGAAAGTAATTCCAATAAACTACCTTCTGGAGTTTATCTGGTGCAAATGAGAAGTAATAATACTATTCAAACTGTGAGGGTATTGTTGATAAACTAATTAATCATACATCGTTGGTTTTGAACATATATCCTATTAAAAAAGACTAAAAAAATACAGGGCTGAACTTTCGCTCAGCCCTGCCCCCACAGAAGATGTGCCGGATTAATTACTTGAATATTTAGTATCACCCAACTTTGCGTGTGCTACAGCCAATCTGGCTATGGGCACCCTTAAAGAAGAGCACGATACGTAGTTCAAGCCAATCTTATGACAGAACATAATGGATTCTGGGTGACCGCCATGCTCCCCACAGATACCAATCTTGAGATCAGGATTGGTTTGGCGGCCGCCCTCCACAGCCATCTTCATTAACTTCCCTACACCATTTACATCCAGCACTTCGAAAGGATTATCCTTCAAAATATTATGACTGATGTAATATGGGAGGAATTTATTTTCAGCATCCTCGCGAGAGAATGAGAATGTTGCTTGTGTCAGGTCATTCGTGCCGAACGAGAAGAACTGACCCACCTTAGCAAGTTCAGTTGCCTCCAGGCAAGCTCTCACCACTTCAATCATTGTTCCGTACTTGAAGTTAAGTTTGATTTTTCCTTCGGCTTCAATCTGACCTTGAATTTCATCTACTGATTTTTTCACCTCAACAAGTTCTTCAGCTTTACATACCTGAGGCACCATGATTTCTGGACGGACCTCAACACCCATGCGCTGACATTCCGCAGCGGCCTCCAGTATGGCCTTAATCTGCATGTGATAAATTTCGCTAAGCGTAATACCCAAGCGAACACCACGGTGACCTAACATTGGGTTCACTTCATGCAATTCGTGCACCTTCTTAAGCATCTTCTCTTTTTTCTCGATGGCTTGTTCAATCAACTCTTCACCTTTTCCATTGAAAGGAGCGATCGATTTATCAGCAATCGCCACATCGGCATTCAGTAATCGTAGGCTGGAGAAAAGATTGTTTACACCACTTACGGTTGTCTTCAAATGTTTCAGGTGTTCAATTTCATCTCTAAGCACATCTTCAGAGGGTAAGAACTCGTGAATGGGAGGGTCCAATAAGCGGATGGTTACCGGTCTTGGTGCCATCGCCAACAAAATTTCTTTGAAGTCTTTTTGTTGAATTACTTCCAAACGATCCAGAGCAACTTGCCTTTCTTCTGTTGTATCAGCCAGAATCATTTCAATCACGATTGGCAAACGATCAGTTCCATTAAACATACGCTCAGTCCGGCATAAACCAATTCCCATAGCGCCTAAACTCAACGCTTTCTTTGCACCTTCTGGTGTATCAGCATTGGCAAACACTTTCAATTTAGCAACCTCATCCGCCCATGACAAAAGTACTTTCAATTCTTCAGAGAATATGGGCTCTACGGTTGGAATCACACCCTGATACACATTACCATTACCACCATCGATAGTGATGTAATCTCCTTCGTGTAAAATCTTATCTCCAATTTTTGCCTGGCGAAGTTTCACGTCTACCTGAATTCCTTCAGCACCGGCTACACAAGGTTTACCCATACCACGAGCCACCACAGCTGCGTGTGATGTCTTGCCTCCACGGCTTGTCAGAATTCCCTGTGCTGCAAAGAATCCATGAATGTCTTCTGGCTTGGTTTCTTCTCTCACTAAAATCACTTTCTCGCCATTTCTTCCCAACAACTCAGCGCGGTCAGCATCAAACACACAATGACCGGAGGCAGCACCAGGTGATGCAGCCAAACCCTGAGCCAGCGGAGTCGCTTTATGCGAAGCATCTAACCTTGGGTGGAGCAGTTGTTCCAGTACTTCAGGCTTCACGCGCAGCAAAGCTTGCTCATGAGTGATTAATCCTTCTTTCACCATCTCAACCGAAGTGCGCACCAACGCAGTGGTATTCATTTTTCCATTGCGTGTTTGCAAGCAGAAGAGAACACCTTTTTCTATGGTGTATTCAAAATCCTGAACTTCTTTGTAGTGAGTCTCCAGCTTATTGCGCAATGTTTCAAGTTGATTGTACAACTCAGGCATTTCAGTAGCCAACTGTACAACTGGTTTTGGTGTGCGAATTCCGGCTACCACATCCTCGCCCTGAGCATTGGTTAAATACTCTCCAAACATTTCGTTTTCTCCTGTGCCTGGGTCGCGTGTGAACCCAACTCCGGTAGCGCAGTCATTACCCATATTTCCAAAAACCATCGTTACTACATTCACAGCAGTGCCATTGGCCATTTGAGGAGTGATTTTAAATTCTCTGCGATAGTCAATCGCGCGCTTGCCCATCCATGAATTGAATACTGCTTTAATGGCAATCTCCAATTGTTCAAATACATCTTCAGGGAATGGCTTGCCTGTATATTCTTTTACCACGCCTAAGAATCGTTCACTGATATCTTTCAGATCTTCGGTGTTTAAACCCACATCTACTTTTACACCAGCACGTTTCTTCACTTCTTCAAAATGCTTATCAAATTTCTCATCGGGCACACCCAAGGCTACCTTTCCAAATAATTGAATGAATCTGCGATAGGCATCATAACCGAAACGCTCGTTGCCGGTTTGCTGAATCAGACCTTTTAATGTTTTAGAATTTAATCCGAGGTTCAAAATAGTATCCATCATGCCGGGCATGGACATAGCAGAGCCGGAGCGAACGGAAACTAAAAGTGGATTAACAGGGTCACCAAATTTCTTGCGCGATGCAACTTCCACCTGCTTAATCTGTTCACGAACTTTTTCAATCAAACCTCCTGGCAACTCCTTATTGGGAGTATCCAGAAAAGTCAAACATGCCTCTGTAGAAATAACAAAGCCTGGAGGAACATTCAGGCCGATTTGAGTCATCTCACAAAGGTTAGCGCCTTTGCCTCCAAGAAGTTGCTTATTCTTTCCGTCACCTTCGTGGAATGAGTATACAAACTTTGTTTTCATGGTTTTTTGTTTTTTATCTGCGGGGTTTTCTAATATGATAGTGTCCATAATGTTTAAATTTTGATTGAACGAAATTATCCTGACCCCACTCAGAAAAATATGATATTGATCAGCAGGTAAAACGATTCAAATCAGGTTTGAATTACCCATGCAGACTGTAAGAATGTTTTTTAGAAAAGGTGAAACGCCTAATTTTTCTCTTTAATTTTTGCTTTTTATAGGTGGCTCATTTGGGCAAATGAGTCAAAATCCAAATTGAAAATGGCTTGTTCGAATCCACGTCAAAAATGCTAACTTGCCTCCAAATCAAACGATTGAAGCATGGCGCTAGTCGAACTTATCATGCCGAAAATGGGCGAAAGCATCATGGAGGCTACTATCCTGAGTTGGTTAAAAAAACCAGGCGACAAGATTGAACAAGATGAATCGGTGTTGGAAGTTGCTACCGATAAAGTTGATACAGAAGTGCCCTCTACGCATGGTGGAATTCTGAAAGAAATTCTGGCCAAGCAAGGTGAAGTTGTAAAGGTGGGTAAAGCTATCGCTATTATTTCTACCGAGGGCGATGAAGATAAGACTCCTGTTACACAAACAAAAGAAACGAACGTAGTTGAGGCAAAGCCTTTGGATAAACCCTCAATAGTTCAGGTAGTTTCCAATGGATCTCCAGCGCCTGTGGCAGTTGATTTTAAAACTGCATCACGTTTCTACTCACCCCTGGTTAAAAATATTGCCAAAGAAGAAAGCATTCCGGTAGCGGAATTAGAATCCATATCAGGTAGCGGTGCCAATGGCAGGGTAACTAAAAAGGATATCCTATCACATGTGCAGAATCGTAAATTAGGTCAGACCATTTCTTCCCACCAAAAATCTTCTGCCCCGTTGGTTCCTGCTTCCATCAGTGCCGGTGATGAAATTATTCAGATGGATCGCATGCGCAAAATGATTGCAGAGCGCATGGTAGACTCAAAACGCACTGCTCCACACGTTACTTCATTTGTTGAGGCAGATGTTACCAACATTGTATTCTGGAGAAACAAAATGAAGAATGAGTTTCAAAAGCGCGAAGGCGACTCACTTACCTTCACTCCTATTTTTATCGAAGCCGTTGTGCTGGCGATCAAAGATTTTCCGATGATTAATATTCAGGTGGATGGTGATCGCATCATAAAAAAGAAAGACATTAATATCGGTATGGCTGTAGCGCTGCCGTCAGGAAATTTGATTGTTCCTGTGATCAAAAATGCCGATCAATATAATATTACTGGCCTGGCGAAAGTGGTTAATGACCTTGCAAAAAGAGCGAGAGAAAATAAACTTAAGCCAGACGAACTTACGGGAGGAACTTACACGATTTCAAACGTAGGATCTTTTGGTAATGTGATGGGCACTCCTATTATTGTGCAGCCTCAAGTCGGTATTCTAGCCGTAGGAGCAATTCAGAAAAAGCCTGCCGTCATTGAAACTCCTTACGGAGATGCTATAGCCATTCGTCATAAAATGTTCTTATCGCATTCCTATGATCATCGAGTAATTGACGGTTCATTAGGTGGCAGTGTGGTTAGGCGTATTGCCGACTATCTGGAGAAGTTTGACATTGCCAGATCCATTTAACCATTTAAGAGGGTACTGATTGCTCAACCAATTCAGGCATTTCAATACAAAAGGTAGTAGTTTCTTCAGAAGAAGAAACTAAGTAAATATCACCCCCATTAAGACGGACAAAAAAAGCGGTTAGCGCTAATCCTAGCCCGGTACCTCTTTCACCTCTGGTATCCAGGCTAGAAGGCATTTGAAAAGTGAATAATTTATCGATTAGAGCAGATGGTATTTGATCCCCTCGATTGGTGATGCACACCAATACCTTATTTTGATCATTTTTTAAAACCTCAAGTTGAATGGATGTGCCATTGCGGGCAAATTTAATTGCGTTAGAGATGATATTCCGAAGGGCGATACGAATCATATCTTCATCTGCTTTAACATGGTAGGCTGACCGGTCTGCCGTTAATTTCAACTCCAATCCTTTATCAATAAGTTGAATGTGAAAAAGTTTAGCATTCTTATCTATTATGTCAACTAAATTTATCTTTGTTTTATTCAAAACAAAACCTTCCATCTGCGACTTTGACCAACGCACGAGGCTGAATAGTAAAACTGAAACATTATTAAACTGCTCACTCAGCTTAGGTAAATAGGTTTTAAGTTCTGGTTCACTAATATTTTCTTTGGATTGCAAATACAATAATGTGGACAGTGAGTTCATCGGTGCTGCCACGTCATGAGATAATACAGATATGATTTTGTTCTTCTGTTGATTAAGATCATCCACCAATCTTTTTTGCTCCATCAAATCATTGAATTGTAAAAAATTTTTCCGCCTCCTGCTTTCAAGCACAATGCCCACGATATGGATATATAAAAAAATTGAAAACAAATGCGGATACTGACTGTAATAAAATGGATCTCTTTTGATTACCTGAGAATAAAAAATGAAAGTCGAAAAGCAGAATATATTAAGAAGCAACGCATATCGAAAATGTAATCCACTGGCAGTAATAACCAATACAAATATCAGAAAGAGTAAATTGGTCAGATAGAAAGATGGCATTCCGGCAAAGGCTGAAGTAACCATCGCTGAACCAAAGTTTAACATCGTCATTAACACTACTAATGATACGATGCTGGTTGAACCTGGATTTTTATAAGTTAACCACATGGTTGTAATCGCAATTGTCAAAACACATGCGCGGGTAATTAAAACCACGGAGTAGTCAACATCCTTAAAGGCATCAATCACTAAAAAGAGTGACATACCAAAAATGGTAATGAAAGTGATGAGCCTCAGCGAAGCCACCTGAGAGGATCGAACAAAGAGGTCAAATTTCTCTTCTGGCTCCTTATCAAATTTCCAGATGTAAGAATATCGCGAAAAAAATTGCAAGTTTGTTGTTGTTTAGAATGGTTTTAAAAATACATATTTAATCAACTTAATGAAATGACCCAACGGTTGAGTTCACACAATAACCAGGCTGTTTCAAAGAATAACTAAAATTTACGATATATGAAATTCGGAACCAAAGCGGTGCATGCCGGAGTTGAACCTGATCCCTCCACAGGGGCTATCATGACGCCCATCTACCAGACTTCTACTTATGTGCAAGAATCACCAGGAAAACATCAAGGATATGCCTACGCCCGCGGGGCAAACCCAACCAGAAATGCATTACAAAAGAGCATAGCTTCACTAGAAAATGGTAAGTATGGTATCTGTTTTTCATCCGGTATGGGAGCCACCGATGCAGTAATCAAATTACTAAACCCGGGGGATGAGGTTATTACTAGCAATGATCTTTATGGCGGGTCTTATCGCATGTTCAAAAAGGTATATGAAAAATTTGGAATAAAATTTCATTTCATTGACCTGACTGACGTCAATAACATTAGGCGTTATCTGAATGAAAAGACTAAACTCATGTGGTTGGAAACTCCATCCAACCCACTCATGCGTATTATTGACATACAAGCCTGCGTTGCGCTGGCCAAAAAGCAAAGAATCATTGTAGCGGTAGATAATACTTTTGCCTCACCCTATTTGCAAAATCCACTCGAACTGGGTGCCAACATTGTTATGCACTCAGTAACAAAATATCTGGGTGGCCATAGCGATGTAATTATGGGAGCATTGGTAGTGAACGATGAGAAGCTACAACAGGACCTTGCATTTATGGCAAACTCGTGTGGGGCCGTGCCGGGGCCCCAAGATTCTTTCCTTGTGCTTCGGGGTATAAAGACCCTTCACTTGCGCATGGAAAGACATTGCCTTAATGGAAGAAAGATTGCTACCTACTTACGCGAACATCCAAAAGTTGGAAAAGTATATTGGCCTGGTTTTCCTGATCACCCCAATCATGACATTGCAAAAAAACAAATGCGTGACTTTGGTGGCATGCTCTCCTTCACGCTAAAAAACGACAGCCTCGAGAACGCAACTAAGCTAATGGAGAGCGTTGAATTGTTTTCGTTAGCAGAATCTCTAGGTGGAGTGGAATCACTGATTAATCATCCGGCTTCTATGACCCACGCGAGCATTCCAAAAGAAGAGAGAATTAAAAACGGGTTGAGTGATTCATTAATCCGATTAAGTATTGGTGTCGAAGATTGCGAGGATTTGATTGCTGACCTTGAACAAGCCTTGGCCAGTGTATAACCAGCAGAATTATGATTGCTGAGGCGGTGCTGAGGGAATTTTAACTATAAATTCAGCACCCACAGCCACACTACTATTTAACCCAATTTCACCTTCCAATCTATCCACCAATGTTTTAACAATAGCAAGACCTAATCCATTAGAGCTCTCTCCTCCTGTAGGACGTGCAGAAAGTTTCTTGAAACGCTGAAACAGATAAAGTTTATCCTCATCGCTAAAGCCGGGGCCTGAATCACGAATGGAAATTATCGCTTTTCCATTCTCCACATTACAGTGAATAGCAATAAGCGATCGTTTCTCTGAAAACTTGATAGCATTCGAAAGTAAATTATCTACAATTCGATTCAAGTAATCAGCCACCGAATAAAATATAGAGTTATTGGTAAAAGAAAAGTCAATTTGAATAGACTTGAAGTCAGCAGCTATCTGGTAGTATTTGATACGGCTTTCCAGTAACACTTTTAAATCAATAAACACACTGGCCGGCTTTTGAGCAGATGCACTTAAATAGTTTACGTCCAGAAGATCCGTAATCAAATCCGAGCCCGATTTAGTGGCTACTTTAATCATCCCAAGATATTCTTTCTGCTGAGCAGATAAGTCACCCTCCATCTCAAGTAATCGTGCCAAACCAGATATTCTATTAAGGGGTGCCTTCATGTCATGAGCTACAATGCTCATCAAGGAATCTTTCTCGCTATTAAGCTCATTCAACTCTCGATTTCCGCTGACCAATATCTCGTTGGATTCAGAAATCGCCTTTTGCTGATTACTAATCTTCTCATTTTGCAGTGAGAGTTTAAGATTAATGATCCTTCGCCTACTGGAATACATAAAAAGAACAGCCGAAATAATGAGGAATGAAATAACCGTTATGATTAAAATAATGTTTTGAAATCTCTGTCTGGATATCAGTGATTCATTATTTGACTGAGTAGCCCTTAAACTTTTATTTTCCGTTTCGATTTTCTCAATCATCAATTGGAATTGAAGTCGATCAATTTCTCTTAGAAGATCTGTATTTTTAATTTTCTCATTTAACAATGCATAATCATTGAGATAATGCTGTGCCCTATCGGTGCGACCCAGTTTTTCATAGCATACAGAACCCAATTCAAGAGCTTCAAGTTCATAAATAATATTTCCCGACTTTCTTGATCCTGTTAACACCCTTTCCAAAATAGGAAGCGCTTGTGCATACTCTCGTTTATGGATTAAAATTTTTCCCTTTATTAAAAATGCCCGGATAAATAACTTTTGATTTGTATTTTCAGTGATGGTGGCCAACACTGTATTGGCTTTTTCTAAAGCTTGTTCAAATTCACTCTCCGACAAATGTATCTCAGCAATAGCTATTGCGAGTTCGGCTGTAGTTACCTTATCTTTAATTCCCTTTGCCAATGCATCGGCCTGCTTGAATTTATCAAGGGCTAATTTGGTATCGCCCATGGTTTGATACAACAATCCAAACTCTATCAGCGAAGAAATAATGCCCCGATGATCTTCTAAATCCTTTCGAATAGAATAAGCCTTTTCAGACATTTCAATGGCATTCTTAAAATCATGTTGTGCCGTGTATATAGTAGCTAAACTGCGATACACGTAAGCCAAACCCGGCTTATCTGAAATCAGTTCAAATATCTGTTTAGAACTCAAAAAGTTATTAAACGCCCTGACCCAATCACCACCATCAAAGAACATTCTGCCGAGATTATTATAGCTATGCCCTAACTGTATGGAGTCATTTTGCTCGGTAGCTTTTTTAATGGCTAATTCATGAAACTCCAGCGATTTTTTATAATCACCCCGATTTGTGTAAGCAAGGCCCAGAAAACTAAGTGGCCTGGATAGATTTTTCTTAAGTTGTATTTGCTTTCCTAACTCATAAGCCTGAGTGCAATAGTGTATGGTGCTGTCAGGAAAAGAATATCGATACTCAAATCCAATCGCATTGAGAATATCGAACCGACTTCGATCATCGGTGGTTTGAAGCTGGACTCTCAAGCTATCAATGACAGAAATATTTTGTGCAGCTAATGGAGAGGCGCTTAAATAAAGAAAAAAACTGAAAACAGAAAAGACTCTTAATAACATCGGCTAGTTTTTCCTTTATCTCATGTGTGTTAAAATCTAAAATTAAAAACATTAACGTTTAACATGGTGATCATGTAAGAAAGATAAAGGTTCGTTAAAACGCGAAGGATTATTTACTAATGGTCCTTCTCAACATAATTAAGATCTCTGGAAAATGTTTCATCTATAAGCCTCAAAGCCCAAAAAGCAATCATAATAGTGAAAACACCCACGATGAGAGCGGCTTGCAAGATATTCAGATTCTCACGAAGATATCCAAACATAAAAGTGAGGGGAACCACCGACCCCCGAATAAAATTCGGCACTGTGGTAGCCGCTGTAGACCGTAAGTTGGTACCAAATTGTTCTGCTGCTATCGTCACGAACAGCGCCCAATAACCAACACCAAGTCCCAAGAAAAAACAGCCTACGTAAAAACCAGTTGAGGTCTGGAAAGGCCAGTACAAATAGGCAGTAATGAAAACCAGCGTAAGCAATATGAATACAAATACAGTTTTCTTACGCGATCGAACGGCCTGACTCGCAACCCCACTCAGCAAATCACCGGCTGCTAAACCAATATAGCTATACATGACTGCATCTCCTGCCACTACACCTGCGATGCCCATGGCTTTAGCAAATTCCGGTGAGAATGTGATCAGAATCCCAATCACAAACCAAATGGGCAATCCAATCAAAATACATCCAATAAATTTTTTAAACCGCGCCCACTGATTGAAAAGCTGTAAGAAATTTCCTCTTTCAATACCTTGCTCTTTTACCTTCATAAAAATTCCGGATTCAAACACGCTGATTCGGGTTACCAACAGTATTAATCCCAAACCACCTCCAATAAAATAAGCCATTTGCCAATCAAATGTTTTGGCTACATAGTTAGCCAACACCGCACCCATCAGACCTACTGTTGCAACGAGAGTAGTTCCGTATCCTCGCAGTTTGGTCGGTAATGATTCTGACACTAATGTGATTCCGGCTCCCAATTCACCTGCCAAACCGATGCCTGCAATAAATCTTAACAAGGCATATTGATCTACCGTAGTAACAAATCCATTGGCAATATTAGCTAATGAATAAAGTAAAATAGATCCAAAAAGAACCGATAACCGACCTCGCTTGTCACCCATAATCCCCCAAATAATCCCTCCCAAAAGCAGGCCGATCATTTGAGCCCGGATTAAATATTCTCCTTGTGCTAGCATCTCGGTATCCGCTACACCCATGGAACGAAGGCTTGGAATACGAACGATGCTGAAGAGGAGAAGATCATAGATGTCAACAAAGTAGCCGAGCGCTGCTACAATTACGGGGATACTGAAGAGTTGCTTAAGGCTGCGGGAATCCATATTAAAAATTTCCATTAAAATAGGTGAGTTTTGTCAAAATCCAACTTCTTCCATCACTTAGGATGTTTTAGCCATTGGTCAAAAAAGGAATTGCTAATTGATAAATTAGATATAAACTCGCTCTATAAAATACAAACTTCTTCTCATTATGAAATACTACTTGTTTCTCTTTTCACTGGTGCTTATCAGCGTTGGAGCATGGGCTCAAAAAAAGAGCGCAGCTACTCCAGCAAAATCAGGCATCAGTTATGACGAAAACCTTTATAATGCCATCGAGTGGCGAAGCATTGGTCCGTATCGTGGTGGCCGTTCAAGTGCTGCTACCGGTGTGCCTGGAAAACCTAATCTCTTTTACTTTGGAGGAACAGGCGGTGGTGTATGGCAAACCTCTGATGCCGGAAATTCATGGACAAATATTTCAGATGGATACTTCGGAAGTTCTATTGGATCCATTGCCGTGAGCGAATGGGACAACAATGTAATTTATGTGGGCCAGGGTGAAGGAACGGTTCGGGGAAACGTTTCATTTGGTAATGGTGTGTATAAATCTACCGATGCCGGTAAAACATGGAGTCATGTTGGATTAAAAGAATCAAGACATGTGCCGCGCATACGCATACATCCTAAAAATCCTGACCTGGTATATGCTGCCGTGATGGGAGATCTATTCAAATCATCGGAAGAGCGTGGCGTTTACCGTTCAGAAGATGGAGGTAAAAACTGGAAAAGAATTCTTTTCGCTAACGCTGATGCCGGTGCCGTTGATCTTGTGTTAGATCCCAATAATGCTCGTATTATTTATGCATCTACCTGGCGAATCAGAAGAACACCATACAGTTTAGAAAGTGGTGGCGAAGGATCTGCCATTTGGAAAAGCACAGACAGTGGAGACTCCTGGACAAACATTTCAAAAAATGAAGGCATGCCAAAAGGCACATGGGGAATATCCGGTGTTTCTGTTTCACCAGTAAATTCAAATCGCATATTTGCTATCATAGAAAATGATAATGGTGGCATTTATCGCTCAGACGATGCTGGAAAAACGTGGCAAAAAATGAATGATGACAGAAATCTGCGTCAACGCGCCTGGTATTACTCAAAGATTTATGCTGATACCAAAGATGAAGACATGGTATATGTGATGAACGTATCCTATCATAAATCAAAAGATGGTGGAAAAACATTTGAGACCTACAACGCACCGCATGGCGATCACCATGATTTGTGGATTGCCCCTGAAGACAATCAGCGAATGATCATTGCCGATGATGGTGGCGCACAAGTTTCCTTCGATGCAGGCGAAAACTGGACTACGTACAACAATCAACCCACCGCGCAACATTATCGCGTCATCACAGATAATCAATTCCCATATCGTATTTATGGAGCACAGCAAGACAATAGCACACAACGCATCTATCATCGCACAGATGGCTATTCAATTGGTGAGCGTGACTGGGACATCACAGCAGGAGGCGAAAGTGGTCACATTGCTATCGATCCTACTGATAATGATGTGGTATACGGTGGAAGTTATGATGGATTCTTAACGCGTAAGAATCATAAAACTGGCGAAGAGCGAGGTATCAATGCATGGCCCGATAATCCTATGGGGCACGGAGCAGAAGGTGCTAAGTATCGTTTTCAATGGAACTTCCCGATCTTTTTCTCTCCACATGATTCGAAGAAGTTATATGCAGCATCTCAAAACCTACATGTAACCTACAACGGAGGTGAAAGTTGGGAAATTATTAGCCCGGATTTGACTCGTAATGACCCAACTAAAATGGGATCTTCGGGTGGCCCGATTACAAAAGACAATACCAGTGTTGAATACTACTGTACCATTTTTGCTGCAGCCGAATCACCGTATGAAAAAGACTTAATTCTGGCAGGATCAGACGATGGTCTTCTGCACATCACGCGAGATGGTGGAAAGAAGTGGGATAATATAACACCTTCCATTATGCCACAGTGGACGATGATCAACAGCGTTGAATTCGATCCGTTTGTAAAAGGTGGTGCTTATATAGCGGCTACCAGTTATAAATCGGGTGATTATCATCCCTATCTATTCAAGACCAAAGACTATGGAAAAACCTGGACCAAAATTACCGATGGTATTGATCCGGGTCACTTCACAAGAGTAGTAAGAGCTGATCCAAAACGCGCAGGATTACTCTATGCCGGTACAGAGTTTGGTATTTATATTTCATTTGATGATGGAGTAAATTGGAAACCATTCCAATTGAATCTTCCAATCGTGCCAATCACAGATTTAACAATCAAAAATGATAACCTGATTGCCGCTACTCAAGGAAGAAGCTTTTGGTTGGTTGATGATCTTACCCCTTTGCATCAACTCACTGAAACGGTTGCCAAGAGTGACTATCATTTATACAAACCCATGCCAAGCTATCGCATGAATGGCGCTCAGGCTGGCAGAAGAGGTCAACCAAAAAATGAGGGAACGAATCATCCCAATGGAGTAATGGTTCATTTCTTTTTGAAAGACACGACCAAAGCCAATGTCACTCTTGAAATTCTTGAAATGAATGGAACCTTGATTAAAAAGTTTTCACCTAAACCTGATAAGAAAGCAAAAGACGAAGAATTGAAAATTAAAACAGGTATGAATAGATTCGTATGGAACATGCGCTATCCAAATGCAGAAGACTTTGATGGAATAATCATGTGGGCTGGTTCTCTTACCGGACCTAAAGCCGTACCCGGCAAATACAAAGCGAGGCTAACCGTAAATGGCACTCCGATGGAGACCGAATTTGATATCCTGAAAGACCCGAGAACTACTAGTACATTAGATGACATCAAAGCTCAGTTCGATTTTTCAATTGCCGTACGAAATAAACTTTCAGAAACTCATGTGGCTATTAAGAAAATCAGAACAGCCCGTGAGCAGATCAATCGTGTTATCGAACCTATGAAAGGAAAAGAAGACATGAAAGATGTGAATGACTTATCTAAGTCCATCCTGGATGACATGAAGAAAATCGAAGAGGCTCTATATCAAACTAAAAACCGTAGTGGACAAGATCCATTAAATTATCCTGTAAGGCTTAACAATAAACTGGCAGCTTTGAATTCGGAGGTTGATGGAGGTGACTTCCGCCCGACACAACAGGTTAAAGCAGTTCAAAAAGAAGTAGTAGAGAAAATTGATTTTCAACTTGATCAACTCAAGAAAGTCATGAGTGAAAAACTTCCCAAGTTCAATGAGCTCATCAAACAAAAACAGGTTAACCCAGTTACAGTTGATATTCTATAACTGACGCGATGCAAAAAGAGAAGGAGCGGAATCTTCCGCTCCTTTTTATTGCTTCCGTCCAATAAAATAATATAAGATAGGCCCTAATACCGGTAAGAAAACCACAGCAATAATCCAAAGTATTTTCTTCTCGTTATCCTTGTTGCTTTTCAAAATATCGATAACAACGACCACGTCAATAATTAAAATAAGTAACCCGATTAACCTTGCCATAGAATATTAATTTGTTCCTAATATCTTAAACAGTTCATCCAGATTTGGTGTAATGATGATTTCGGTTCTTCTATTCTTTTGTTTGTTTTGAGCGTTATCGTTTAACGCTAATGGATAGTACTCCCCTTTACCCGCTGCCGTGACCTGATTAGCCGAAACGCCTGCTTTAGTTAATATCTTTGTGATGGAGGTTGCACGCATCACACTCAAGTCCCAATTGTCTTGCATATACGGAGATTTCTTAGAGATTGGAACATTATCTGTATGCCCTTCAATCATGATTTGAATATCTTTTTGATCCTTAATTGCTTTTGCCAACTGCTGTAGGGCAGTGACTCCTTTAGCATCAACATTTATGCTGCCCGATCCAAACAATAACTGCTCAGCAAGGGACACATAGACTTTGCCATTTTTAACCTTAACGGTAAGATCGTTCTCCTTGAAATTCAATAAGGCGTTACTGATACGATTTTTAAGGTCCAGTACGGCCTTATCCTTATTAGCCAGAATTTGTTCAAGCTCCTTTACCTTTTTCTCGCGCTCTACTAAACTTGTACTTAATGAATCATTCAACTTATGAGTCCTCTCCAAATTATCTTGTATGGCGAGAAGCTGATCCTTTTGTTGAGCCATATCCCGATTAAGCTTACCACTGTTGTTTAACAGATTCTTATAATAAGAATTCAACTGATCATACTCTCTATTTAGATCGTTCAACTTTTGGCTGGTTGCGCGATAGGTTTGATTTAAATCAATAGTGTCTTGTTTTAATTTAGCAAGTGTTTCATTTAGGCTTTTTAGTGATTCATTAGCATTTTCAAGCTTATTAGATTTTTCTGCCAGCTCACCTTCAGTTTTTACTTTCTGAGCCAATACATCATCATATTTTTTTTTGGTAACGATACATGATGAAAGAAAAAATGTTACGCCCAGAAGGGCAATCATGGTTGATTTCATAGTTTAAAAAAATTATAACCGTAAATATCCTAAATAAAATTCAATTCTTACTTTGCGATGCAAGTCTGTTATTATTCAATTTGTCGTACTTTTCTAAAGTATAAATAAAATCAATTGCCATGAAAGGAATGCTAATGCCCGATTCTCTGAAAGGAAAGACAATCATAATCACTGGTGGTGGAACTGGCCTCGGTAAGTCTATGGGTAAATATATGTTAGAATTGGGCGCCAACCTGGTGATAACAAGTCGCAAAAAGGAAGTGCTGGAAAAGACTGCGCATGAATTAGAATCGCAAACTGGTGGAAAGGTTTTACCTGTAATGTGCGATGTCAGAAAGTATGACGAAATCGAAAACGTAATTAAAACCACGGAGGGTCATTTTGGTCAAGTTCACGGTGTATTAAATAATGCTGCTGGGAATTTTATTAGCCCTACCGAACGATTATCCCATCGCGCCTTTGACATCATAGTCGATATCGTTTTGAAAGGAACATATTACATGACTTTAGCTATCGGTAAAAACTGGATTAGCAAAAAACAATCTGGCACTTTTCTTAATATAGTTACGACCTATGCATGGACTGGATCAGGATATGTTGTGCCTTCGGCTTGTAGCAAGGCTGGTGTACTAGCCTTAACAAGATCTTTAGCCGTGGAGTGGGCAAAATATAAAATCAGAAGTAACGCTATAGCTCCAGGTCCTTTCCCAACAGAGGGTGCATGGAGCCGATTATTACCAGGCGACCTTGCGAAAAAGTTTGACCCAGCAGAACGTATACCTCTTAAACGAGTTGGTGAACATCAGGAGTTGGCTAACCTGGCCGCTTATCTTATGTCAGATTATTCAGCTTACATCAATGGAGAAGTAATTACAATTGATGGTGGAGAATGGTTAAGAAATGGCGGAGAGTTTAGTCATCTGGAAATGATCTCAGATGATATGTGGAACACAATCGAAAAAACAAGAGGTAAGTAATTTTAAAATCCAAGAGACTAAGATAATAATAACACGCAGCGATGCCATCTCACAATTTTACTTACCTTAATTGAAAAAGGGTGCAAAGTATTAACGAGTTATCGCTGAATAGAATTAGAAAAAACTGAATTCTGTGAAAAGGAATAGAGAAGCAATTCACCTTTCGTTTTCCCAAAACCAATTAAAGGAATCAGATCACTTTCAATGGGACTCTGAGTAAGATTATTTCCAGAATCATCAAATACCTGAACCATCTTTTGTTCTACATCATAGAAACTAAATACCATTTTACGGTTTCCCACTTCAATACACTGGAACTCCAGATTTGTTGATCCGCTGTTTTGCTTTTCAAAAACGATCTTTCCTTGTTTGTCAAATACAACAATTTTATCGGTGTCCACTCTGTAAATATAAAATCCATCATGATTGTCAACTCTTCTTAGGACAAATCTGGAATTTTTACCTCTTAATAAATTCTCTGCTGATAGAATTTTCCCACTAAGACTCTGTTTTATTACCGCACCATCGCTTGATATGTAATGCAGATAAGTTGCAGAGGAAGACATGCCTGATTCAATATAAAAATCACCGCGAAAGAACTCACTATTCTTGGTCTTGAAAAGATTTACCCGATCTCCCTTTCGATTAAGAATTTGTACAGTTCCATCGGCAAGGATGACGATGAAGTGATCCTTACCACCAATTTTAAAATGCTGAGGGGGGCAAGCAATTTCTCTCTCGAACTTCTTGGGTCCCCAATCATCGAGATTATTACCCTTCTTATCGAACAGATACACTTCATTGCTAACCGATGAAATCACAAATCGATAATTTTTGCTCTTATCATAATCAACTACGTTAGAAAATCTTGCACTTGAAGACAACGTCTTTGGGAAACCAGTAACATCGCGCCCTAGTCGATCAATTACATAAAGCATATTTTTAGAAGAAAAGAAATATTGAAGCTTACCATTCTTAAAATAATCCAATTGCTGTAAAGATCCTTGAATTTGACTATCAATTTTCCTCTTCCATATAACCCCTTCATTGAATGAGATAAGATAGATCACTAAATCAGAATCCTGAATTAAAATCTCCTCCGATCCTGTAGTGTGATTTCTAACTAGCGAAACAAATTGTGCTGCACCAGGTAACTCTATAAACGAGGAATGGGTTTTTCTCTTCAACTCAGGTGATTTTAAACTAGGGGAACCCAAACTAAGATTAACACTAGAATAAAAATGATCGTCCAGCGCACTCATCTGCATGGAAGACCAATTGACCTTTGATAAGCCTAATGAGTCAAATAAGCCTGGATAGTTTTTTAAAATGACATTATCCTCAGAAAAAAAATAAGGGTCATTAAATATCAATGTCACATTACTTTCCTGCAGTCCATTTTCACTAAATTTTTGATACTCTGAAGTTTTTCCCCAAGTATCATCAGTCTCTATCGCATCTATAAGGGATTTCATTTCCTCAATAGATTGAGAAAGAAATAGATAATTATCTTTTCTAGTTGCGAAACTAAAAAGCTCCCTAGGAAAAATTTTCCCGAATCCTTTCTTTAAAGCTTCTCCATTTACGCTCCTAATTTGATAATTTGAATACATTTCATCGTACGCTTTTGTAAAAACAAAATCGTCAATAGAGCCTTCCTTAAATTCCACGAAAGCCACCAAGTTCTCCTTATTTTTTGCAGATATGAATGCAATCTCATCGCCTAAGTGAAATGTCTTTAAAAATGAAGAATCCATATCACCTTTAAACGAATGAAAATCAGAAATACCAAAGTGAGCTAAATCCCTACTGTAGTTGGGTATATATTTCGCGACTTTAAATGGGACTGGTCTTTGGTTTTGAAATAGTGCAAGACTTGAATTTTCTCCAATCGAAAATCCATTCAACGATAAAAATCCTGCGTTTGATTTTATGTCATAAACAGATAGATTTCTTAACTCATTCAACAATGGAATTGAGTTTATCAAAGATGACTCGGTGAATGAAATCTCAGATAAATTATTGATGTTTATATACACATTGCCTAGATCCGATTTTAATGAAGGAAATTGGAAAATCGCATTATTTCTTTTAAAACTTCGCATCTTCTTATCTTCGAAAACACGAATCGCATTCTCTATTAAAAGGGATGATTTACTTACAACAAAAATGCCATTTAAATAGGTGAACGCTAATTGACTCTCATTATCCCTATTTTTGATCTCATGGATTTCAAAGCCATTAAATAAACGATTAGTGACCTTTTCATCTTTAGGCCACAACTGAGAAATTAAGATCGAATCATAAATACTCCTTTTCATTAAATATGAATAGAAGATATCAAAAGCATCTTTTGATGACTTTTGAACTGACGAAAGGTATAAATCGGTCTTTTTAAAAAATGGTTTATACTTTTTATCCGGCAACTCAGGGATATTCTTAGACTCGAGAATAAACACTGAATTACTATCCACAGCATCCCAGGCAGACACCTCTTGGGGTGAATCACATGAGACGAATAAAATAATAATAATTAAAAAATTTAGCAGGCAGAATGAGCGGGTTCCTTTTATCACTTTCCAAAATTAAAAGAAAATTAAGAAGCAATCCGAAATTGCACTTTATAACTTAAGTATTCGAATACTTAGCCTCTACAACCCCATTAAACAAAAAAACCCTTCCTGATTAGGGAAGGGTTCTAGATAAAAAATAGGCAACGACTTACTCTCCCGGGTTTTACCCTAGTACCATCAGCGCGGGTGGGCTTAACTGCTCTGTTCGAAATGGGAAGAGGTGATCCCCACCGCTA
>JANOUH010000406.1:0-1855 GCA_031416795.1 Cytophagales bacterium
CGGCTATACCGATTAAAAAATTTCGGGAGAGTGATGCAATCCTGTTTTGGCTTTCCAGATTGGCAATGGAGCGTTCTTTTTCATTCATCTGCTGCTCAGCTTCAAAACTAATAGAACGGTACTTTTCTTGGTCGGCAAGCAGGCTGTCTTGTTTAGCCTGGAAAATGGCATAGGTTTCAGCAGCTTTATTGCCATTGCCCATTTTTGTATACAGCTCCGCAATCAACCTGTAATCTCTCAGTATTTCCACACGGTTATTCAATAGCCTTGAAATATCCTGGGTAAGTAAATCAATGGCATCCTCCAATCTGTTTTGCTTAATACGGATTTGAGCAAGGTAATAATCCGGAGCAATGGTTCCTGCTGATGCATTCACCGAAATATTATTTTTTCTTATTACTTGCCAGCATTGCTGTAATAAGCTTTCTGCCTCTGCAAATGCTCCTGATTGAATTTTCAATGCAGCTTCTGTTTGCAGGATGGCCGGCATCCGCTCGGGGCTTTTAGCAGCAGAATCAGTTTTAGCCAATGCTAAAAAATAGGCGGCACTATCCAATTGATTCTTCATCAGCATAGCTTGAACTATTCTGATGGAAATTACAGCATAATCAACGCCATTCTTTAATCTACGATTATTATCTATTCGACTGTATTTTATACTCTCGTCAGGGTTTTCTTTCAATAAGTAAAAGGCTCCAAGTGTGCCAACATTATTAGTCCAGAAGTCTTTATTTTTTGATGAATCAAGATAGCTGATTGACTTTTTTATATTATAAATAGCCAAATCAAGCAGCCCGGAGATTCTATAAAAACCACCCAATACAAAATGGCAATATGAAATGCATATAGAGTCATTTTCGACTTTGTAGTCATTTAGTTTCCTGGTGTAATACTGAAAACCCTCTTCCAGTCTTTTTGAATTTCTGAACGGAAGTCGAAGTACATTAAGGTACTGGGATTTTATGCTTGATGCCTCCGGATTGTTGATTTTCTCTAGTTGCTCAATTTGCTGCTTGCCATAGCTGATGGCCTTGTCAATATCTGAATTGATGAGGCTTGACAGGATGCGGAGCCTTACACTATGCAAGTTCTCTTTGTTTTCCCAGTTTTTGTAACTGTTTAAAACACTTTCTATCTGAGCAAATTGGCTATCGGTAAAGGATACTCCGTTGAGTAATACAAAAACCTGATCGTAACTGGCAGAGTCCAACTTGTTTGTTGCAAAGCTCCTGTTGAGATACATGATAGCAGAATCTATTTTACTTTGCTGGGCTATTACCCGGTCAGCGTAAATAGTAAGCAAACAGATTACTATGAGCCTAAATATCTTAATTTTTTGCTTCATCATATTTCTATATTTCAAATCGGTAATTGAATCGTGAACTCCGTTCCTTCATTCTCTTTTGTTGCAACTTTTATTTCTCCTCCATGAGCTTTTACAATATCATAAAAAGTCTGAATCACAGATCTACATACCTGCCAACAGACAAGGCACGAATAGTTGGATTTCATTGCTTCCTTCATTTCAGTTTTAAGTTATAGGTTCGAAACCTCTGTCCAGGGCACTATGCCTAACCGGTCATTCACCACTTCATTTGTTTTGCCGGCATGCAGCAACACCGAATGACTAATGGGCTGATATTTTTGCCAGAAATTTAATCCGTGTAGCATATCCGGCTTCACTTTTACTGCGGCTTTTATTTCAATGGCAAAGGGCTCTCCATTTTTTTCCGTAATCAAATCTACTTCATTGCCCACGTTATCCCTGAAATAATATAGGCCATCGTTTTGGCCTGCATTACATCTGTTCTTCTTTACTTCACTGATTGCCCAATTCTCAAATAAGAAACCATAT
>JANOUH010000407.1:0-2394 GCA_031416795.1 Cytophagales bacterium
AATGTCATCCATAATCCAAAGACCTCTGCCATGGGTAGCAGCTACTAAATCGCGATCGCGTTTGTGCACACGCAAGTCGCGCACCGATACCGGAGGCATGTTGTTGTTGATTTTACTCCATGTCTTTCCTTTATCCCATGATGCAAAAATGCCATGCTCCATGCCTGCATAAAGCAAATTCGCGTTGTGCGGATCTTGTCTTACCACATAACACCAATCTTCGGGTAAGCCCATGCTGATCTTCGTCCATGTTTTTCCAAAATCAGTGGTCATGAATGCGTAGGCTTTGTAATCATCCATACGGTGTTGATCTACGGCCACGAATGCTGTGCCTGCATCATGCTCAGAAGCGTGAATTTTTGAAACCCATGAAAAAGCAGGAAGTCCAACAATAGCACTCTTCAAATTCGTCCATGTTTTTCCACCATCACGCGTGAGTTGAATGTTGCCATCATCCGTGCCTGCCCAGATCACATCTTTCTGAACGGGTGATTCGGCAATTGTTAAAATCGTGCAATGAAATTCAGCTGCGGTGTTGTCCTGATAAATTTCTCCGCCTGATGTCTTTTGTTTTGACTTATCGTTCGTGGTTAAATCCGGACTGATCTGATCCCAGGTATAGCCTTTATCTCTACTTCTGAAAATTACATTGCCTCCCGTGTAAACGGTATTAGGATCATTCGGTGAAACATGAATCGGTGAATCCCAATTGAAGCGGAACTTATGATTTTCAATGGCATCGCCATGCGAACCAATTTTATTTGGATAAGGATGTATCGTTCTGATGTTTCCTGTTTTTGTGTCAACATGATGAATCACTCCTCCTTGTAAGTTGGCATACACTTCATTTTCCTGACCGGGAATGGGCACCGCATAGTAGCCATCACCATAGGCGATTTGTTTCCAATCGCGTTTTAAAATTCCAGCACGATGTAATGAATTGCTCGGGCCGGTCCAGGTACCATTGTCTTGCAATCCACCATACAAGAAATACGGTTCCTGGTTATCAAGAAAGAGCTCATAGAATTGTGACAGTTCTACATTGTTGATGGTTTGAAAAGTTTGAAAGCCATCATAAGAAACCCGGAATCCTCCATCATCGCTACTCAAAACGCGATTAGAATTTTTTGGATCAATCCACAATCCTTGATTATCTCCATGTTGTCCGTTGGCTATTCCTTTAAAGGTGCGACCACCATCCGTTGATTTATTTAATCCACCCGATAACGTATAAACTACTTCCGGATTTGATGGATCCACTTTCACATCGCTATAATAAAATGGACGGAAGTTAAGCTCACGATCATCGTTTACCATTCTCCAGCTATCACCACGATCATCTGATCGAAAGAGTGTTCCTCCGTCTTTAAATTCTGTTATTAAGTAAACGGTATTCGGCTGGCTTTGCGCGATGGAGACTCCAATGCGTGCCATCGGTTTATCAGGCAAACCATTTTTGTGTGAAATCTTGTTCCAGGTTTTTCCTGCATCCATAGTTTTATACAAGGCTGTTTTTTCTCCGCTGTCATCAAAGCGCCATGGCTTTCTGCGAAACGTCCACATGCCGGCATACATGATGCGTGGATTGTTCCATTCGATGGTGATATCAGAGCAGCCCGTGTTTTCATCAAGGTATAAAACTTTTGTCCACGTCTTGCCTCCATCTTCCGTGCGAAATACTCCGCGATCAGTATTTGGGCCCCACTCGCGACCCATAGCACATACACAAGCTGCATCCGGATTTCTTGGATCTACCACAATGCGTTTGATTCGATCTGTTTTTTCCAATCCCAAATGCTGCCATGTTTTTCCCCCGTCATTAGAACGATAAACTCCATAACCATAACCCACACTGTTGCGCGGATCGCCCTCGCCTGTGCCCACATAAATCACTTCATGATCGCTTGGCGCGATGGCAATGTCTCCGATTGAATACGCGCGCTGATCGGTAAACAATGAAGTCATCGTGGTGCCTCCATTAGTCGTTTTGAAAATGCCGCCATCGGCACCACCAATGTAAAAAGTGGTAGGATCTCCGGGGATTCCTTCAATATCCGTAGTGCGTCCACCCATGTTGGCCGGACCGATAGGGCGCCATTTCATGTTTTTTAATGTCTTGTCAGGTGAGGGTATTTGAGCAAACAGGCTTGCGGCTGTAAAGAGACCCGCACATAGCACTGATGCGCTCTTCAGGTATTTATTCATAGGTTTAGTTTTCAATTGAATTTTGAGATTAGCGAATGTGCGGGAGAAATCAAACAAAATAGGGTTGACCTCATAGGTGCTTTATTTGAGTGGAAAGATTTTTGATCTTTGCTATTACAACCTAAAGGTTAGATGCTGTGTCTAAAGAAGCAGATAACATATTATGAAGACTCTACTTTCAACCTTACT
>JANOUH010000408.1:0-9699 GCA_031416795.1 Cytophagales bacterium
CCTTCAAATGCAGACACATAAGAACTCCATCGCGACTCATCGCTTCCTAAAAAGTAGTTGTAGTATGCTGGAAGCTTGCCGAAGGGAACAAATTTAGAATTCTTGTTCGCACCGATAAATGTAGTGGTGACGTGATGGCCAGAAATCAGAACATCCGTTTCAGGAATGCTGGATGACTCCTGGTCTGATTCATGACTATTTTGATGCAATTCGGCAACGTTACCCTGATCAATAAAGGTATAGGCAAATCCTGTTGGATTGATGGTGAAAAATACGTTTTGAACTGAAGCGGCAAACTGAACCTGCTCTGGCCACTGACATTTATTTTCAATAAATTTTACCTGCGGGGATTGAGCCAACAAAGGAATTCCCGCAAGTGTTAACCAGCTTAGTAAAAAGTAAGGAAAAACTTTGGCGTGAATCATCATCACACTAAAGTTAATTCTCTTTGCGCAATACTTGCAATGGCGGTGTATTGATTACTTCCCGTGAATTGAACCAACCAATCAAAATGGTGAGAAAAATAACGCCTGCAGATATATAAGTCAATTCAATCCAATCTACTGAAAATTGTATCTCGAAGAAAAACCGGGTTAGTAAATAACCTCCACCCAAAGAAAGCAACAATCCGGTTAGCGAAGAGATAATACCGATGTAACTATATTCAATTAAGGTGATATTCAACAGTTGTCTCGACCGTGCACCAATCGTGCGTAAGAGTATATTTTCTTTCATCCTCGCAAACTTGCTGTTCATTACGGCTCCGGCTAAAACAATGAGCCCGGTTACGATGCTAAACAGGGCCAGGAACCTGATGACTACGCTTACCTTATCGAAAAGCTGATTGACGGTACTCAGTATCAAACGCAGATCGATTAATGAAACATTCGGAAACTCCATCACTAATTCCTGTTGGAAACGATTTGCCTTTTGCAGGTCATCTACGCGTGTGGCAGCCACCCAAATCTGTGGCGCTTCTTCTAACACTCCGTTGGGAAACACAAAGATAAAATTGGGTGGGTCCTTAGGCCAATCTACTTTTCGTATGCCAGCAATAAATGTTTTGACAGGAACACCCTGAATATCAAATACGAGAGAATCACCCACATCCACCTTCAAGGTTTCATGCATGCCATCGGATATGGTCACCCAAACCGAATCCTTCTGATCCTTTTTTAAAGAATGCATTTCACCTTTAATCAATTCTTCAGAGTGATGTAAGCTATCTCTATACGTAACGCGATACTCTCTGCGCAGTGCCCAGTTTGGAATGCGGATGGAATCATTATCCTGCAACGCTTCGATCGATTGGCCTCTTACTTCAGTTAAGCGGCATGTGATAATCGGAACGATCTGATTGAGCGGAATGTCATGATCCTTAATCAACTTAACCACACCCTCTTTTTGCGAAGGCTGTATGTCAAACAAAATCGTGTTCGACTCATTTTCATTTCCACGAAATTCAACCTGGTTTAATAAACTATGTTGTGTGATGTTGAGGGTAGTAATAATAAATGCTCCAAGCCCAATGGTGATCACCAGCACACGGGTTTGGTTGTTAGGTCTGAACAAATTAGACATCGCATGCCGAAGTATAAATGAGCCATTGCGTGGAAAATACTTTCTCAATAAAAACAGTAGTACAATAGCAACACCTGTCAAGCTAGCCAACGCCAGCAATAGTCCTCCGGTAAACATAAGGCCGGAGAGAAAATGAGAAGTCTGATACGTGGCTACCAATATGGGGAACAGGATAATCAGTATGATCACGGTCCATCGCGTTTTTGAAAACGTTACCTTCGGATTGAAATCGGCACGCAACACGGAAAGTGGCGGTACGAATCGAACGGCAACCAGAGGAAGAATTGAAAACAACACGGTCACGATACATCCAAGCAAAACACCTTCAGCCACCGCTGGCCACGAAACTCCAAATTGCAATTCAACAGGTAAATATTCTTTAAAGGCGATCGGAAGTATCTGATGAATGCCTACACCGAGTGCAGCACCAACTAAACTTCCAATAAGACCCAGAATGAAAATCTGAATAAAATAAATATTGAAAGCTTGCCACCCCGATGAACCAACACAACGCAACACGGCCACTTCTTCGCGTTTCTCTCTCGCATAAATATGCACCGAGCTTGCCACACCAATGCAACCCATGATCAAGGCTATGAATGCCAGCAATGAAAAGAATCGATAGACAGATTGAAATCCTTCTCCCAAATCTCTTTTACTCTCCTCCACAGTATCATAGGAATAACCCATCTTTTCCATCGGAAGCTTTAATCGCTCAAGCAAGTTCTCTGTCTCTCGTTCGGTAGTAGTCTTGATAAAGAGATTGTAATTGATCCGACTTCCAAATTGCACGAGCCCGGTAGAATCCAATGCCGACATCGAGATGTACACAGCAGGAGCTAATGTAGAAGTGAGTCCTCCCCCACCGGGTATCTTTTCAACCACACCAGCCACCTTAAACATTCTATTGCCTACTTTGATGGAATCTTCCGAACTCACTTCATACTGACGGGCAAGCGACTCGTCCAGCATAATATAATCTCCTGACTGGGTGAGGCTGTAGGCATTGGAAGGTTGAGTGATCAACTTGCCGTAGAATGGAAATTCGCCTTGCATGGCCGTTAACTTGACCAGCCTCGACTGGCGGGTGTTCATAAACATGACCATCGAAGCCATGTCGGCTTCATAGGCAATTTTTCTTTTAACGGTATCAATGGATTTAACAAACTCGCCTTCAAATTTCTTATTGCTCTTAATGAGCAGATCGGCTCCCAGTAATTCCTTTGCGTTTTTATTAAGTTCTTCCTGCATCGAGTAGTTCAATGAACCTATTGCTACCAGCGCAGCAATACCCGTGATCAACGAAGCAACAAAAAGAAATAGCCGCGAAAAATTATGCCTGCCATCACGCCACGCCATTTTCCAAACCCACTTGTCCTGAAAGATGGAACGAGTCTTTCTTTTCAGTTTAATGATGTATTCGATCATACAGTGGTCAGAATCCGTTCATTAATCAATTTACCTCCCTTCATTTGAAGAATACGCTCGGTCTTCTCCGCCAACTCCAGATTATGCGTTACTAATACCAGCGTTGTTTTCTCTTCACGGTTCATGTTAAACAGCAGGTCAACGATTTGCTTAGCATTTTCTTCATCCAGATTTCCGGTGGGTTCATCCGCAAACAGTATTCGGGGAGACGTGATAAAGGCACGAGCCATCGCCACACGCTGTTGTTCACCCCCCGAGAGCTGTGATGGATAGTGATGAAACCTTTCTGATAAACCCACACGGGCTAACAAATCTTTTGCCTTGGGTGCCACATTTTTTTCACCGCGTAATTCAAGAGGCACCATCACATTTTCAAGAGCCGTAAGAGTTGATAAGAGCTGAAAGTTTTGAAAGACAAATCCTACAAACTGATTGCGCACATAAGCGCGGTCATCTTCACTCATGAGGTTTAGTTTTAAACCCATCAGTGATATCGATCCACCCGAGGGAACATCCAAACCGGCACATAAACCCAACAGGGTAGTTTTTCCACTTCCGGATGGCCCAATGATGGATAAGCTCTCACCTTGAGTCGCCTCAAAAGAAACATGATCCAGTACGGTGAGATCATGATCGGCAGATTTATATATTTTGGTTAGTCCCTCTGCAAGCAAAACGGTTTCTGGCATGATATTTTAGTTAATGGATACTGATATAAATCGATTAATGAGTAAAATTGTTTCAAGGTTTGTAATAAGCCCCAACTTAGTAATATGATAGTCGCTAAAAAAGCATTGTTTATTGCATGCACCCTGTTTTTTCAGGCATCTTTTCCCCCCAAAGTAATTTTGTTTTATGGCGATAGTCTCACGGCTGGCTACGGACTGTCACCTGATGAGGCTTTTCCTGCCCTGGTGGAGAAAAAGCTAAACAAAACCGATAAGAAAGTGAAGGTGGTCAATGCAGGTCTTAGTGGAGAGACCTCAGCGGGAGGACTTAGTCGTATTGAATGGATACTGCGCCAGCCCGTAGACATTTTTGTACTTGAACTAGGCGGCAATGATGGGCTCCGCGGGCTTCCGGTTGATCAGACCCGTAAAAATCTGCAAGGCATCATGGATAAAGTGAAAGCAAAATATCCCAACTGTAAAATCGTGATGGCCGGCATGATGGTGCCACCGAATATGGGCAAAGAATACACCGAAGCCTTTAAGCGCGTGTATCCCGATCTGGCAACAAAAAACAAAGCAACACTGATCCCTTTCATCCTGGATGGTGTAGGTGGAATTGAAAAACTAAACCAACCCGATGGCATACATCCCAATGCAGAAGGCCATCAGATTATTTCGAATAAGATTACTCCGGTATTTGAAAAGCTACTCTGAGGAATAAAGTTTTCTTGTCTGTTGTAATCTTCTAAAACCCGAAGAAGTTAAATACCCATAACTCCGAAGGAGTTAAATGTTAATAGCCCCGGGTTTTAACCCGGGGATTGAAAAAAAACAAAAACAAGTCGCGCCACAGGAACGTTAAGATCGGGCTTCACACGATTTGGCGCGGAAGTATAAATGATATTTGAAATGCTACCGAATAAAGTTCTCCAGTATCCTCTCCGTCCAAAGCGTATACATTTTGCCTGACGGATGAAGTTTATCGGGCGCTACCAGCGAAGGTTCTTCTAATCCTTTTCGGGATATATCGGTGATGTTATAGTACGCCACTTTATATTTCTTTGATATCTTCTTATTGATCGCATTAAACTCATCAAGCTGTTTGCTGATGGCCTCCTTTTTTGCAAGGCCGAAGGGTGTGTAACCATAATCTGGAATAGAGACCACAAACACATTAGTCGGTTTTCCCTTAGCCAGTTGAATTGCGGTCTTCAATAAATCCTCAAACTCAACAGCATATTGATCAGCAGGCTTGCCCTGATATTGATTGTTTACTCCAATGAGCAGCGACACTAAATCATAATTATTTTTAAGGTCTGCTTTGATGATCGCATCCTTCAAATTATCCGTGCGCCAACCGGTGGTAGCAATTATTTTAGGCTGCGATACAGTCACTCCTTTTTTGATAAGCGCCTGGGCTAATTGATTCGGCCACCGCTCGGATTCATTTACACTTTCGCCAATGGTATACGAATCGCCAAGCGCTAAATAGGAAAGAGAATTGGGTTGTGCTGCCATTCTTATCGAAGAAATTAAGACGAGGAAAAGTATACGTGCTATGTTCATTTGAAAATAAAGATGGGAAGAATTGGCTTTATTAAAAAATCACTTTCTGTAGGAAGAGTCTCATGAAAGAGGCTTTACTTGCCTCCTGCGGCCTTCATGAAAAGGGGGTTACAAATTGTCCCCAGGGTGCTTACTTCTTAGTCATCGGTCGCTAATGTTTTGTTAATTGAAGCCTGGTGACGTAATGGTAAGTTCCTATCCAATTGAAAAACGTACCTCAAATACCAACACTCTCGGAAAATAACATTTCCATGAGTCGCAAGCCTGGTAATGCAGATTTCCTTTTATGAAATAATCTCCTGGTGACTTTTCCTTTGCAATCGTAAGTGGAATTTTGACATCAAGCATTTCATCAAATACCCATAATCTATCATTTGTACCCTCCATTTTAAATTTCTTCCACGCAGGAAAAACAGGTTGCCCATAGTTTATCGCTTCATGATTTTCCATATCGATTCTTACCGGGATCAAACTGTCGTCATTGACTTCATTTGCCTGAATATGGTATCCATCTTTGATTTGAAATGAAACAGTAATAGCACTTTGTCCACCTGACGCTAAGGTAGTCGGGCTGCTTCCTTTGAATTGAATAAAATCATTGTTACTCGTTTGCTTGTACGTATCCTCTTTCAGGAGTTCATCCATTTTATTTCTGAGCGCCACCAGTTTAGCATCAAAATCATGCGTGTCCAGTAACGACATGTATTGTATATTTCCATTGGGGTCTATAATAAGGTTGGATGCCAGCATCACCTCATCACGCGAAAGATCTGGAAGCGCATCTGGTGGCGCGAAGCGAGTGGCAACTGCTCCATCTTCATCTAATAAAATAGGGAAAGTGAGATTGAATTTGTCTCTCAGTTTTTGCCCGACCAGATCCTTAGACTCAAGCACGTCAATGATGAACACCTGCACATTCTTATTTTTGTACTCCTGATAAAACTTTTCAAGATTTGGAGCTTCGGCATTGCAGAACGGACACCAGGTAGTGGCAAAATGGATCACTATAAATTTTCCCCTCAGAGATTCTGACTTTATCACATTCCCTTCCAGGTCCGGTAATGTAAAATCTACTGCAATACCTCCAGTGTTGAGTGGTGCTTTAGTTTTATTTGCCGTGACAGACTCATTTCCAGCAGAGTTGAATTTACCACAGCCGTTAAGCACTATTACAAATAGCCCGATAGCGAAATTTGTGATCAGTAAGTTTTTCATGGTTTGAATTTTTATTCCACGTCATGCCCGGACTGTTACAGACCGGTGCCTGATGGGAATGGTTAAACTATTGTTTAATCCTTAATTAATTTGACAGACACAGGAACAGGATTACGAACGATGTCCAGTACAGGAGATGTCTTCTGTACATAGGCAATAAGCCCATCCAGTTTTTCTTTAGGCGCATCAGCATCCATGTTAACAGTGATTGTGATACTCTTGTAACCAGGTCTTATGCTTTCCGATAAACCAAGAAAGGCATGCAGGTCAATCTCTCCTTCAAGACTAAAACTTAGTGCATTGATCTTGATGTCCATTGCCGCAGCGTTGTACACAATGCCTACCGATAAGCATGAAGCCAAAGCGTGCAGTACAGCCTCAACAGCGTTAGGACCGATATTTTTTCCCAACAAAACTGCTGGTTCATCCCCTTCCAAAACAAAAGGCCTGGAACGTGATGTGTCTTCTTGTGTGGCGCCATAGAAGCTTTTTATTTCAGTTTGACAATGGCCACCACTTATCCACTTTGTTTTTGATCTGAATTTGAATAGTGCAATGTCAGCGTTTTCTTTTACCGCATTGATGGTTCCAAGGAGTTGGTCTACATTAACTCCGTTCAAAGATTTGACTGCTACCTCGTTCATAATTTTAAATTTTAGAAGGTTAAAAATTTATTTATTAGTATAATCGGCTGTTCTGTATTCACTAAACTCATTACTTAATGGCAAGCAACGAAATGCTTTTGATGCCATAATCCTTAGTGGCCCCTTTTGCACTGTTTGACAAAAATTGATATGGATTCTCTTTTACTTTAACCACCTTCATTCCTGCGTTTTCTATTAACGCATAGTATTCATCTATTTGCATAGCCCCACCGATGCAGGCAGCCCATAACGTGGCATTGCAACTGATGTTATCAGGGAGCTTCACGGTCGTAGCTATATCGGATAACGCAAGACGACCTCCTGTTTTCAAAACACGAGCCGCTTCCTGGAATACCTTTTCTTTTTCGCTTGAAAGATTGATCACTCCATTACTGATCACCGCATCCATACTTCCAGAAACCACTGGAATACTTTCGATGTAACTATTTCTGAAAACAACCTGCTTGAAATTATATTGCCTGCTTAAGCCTTCGGCTTTGTTAAGCTGTTCGGTAGTCATGTCAATACCAATTACTTCACCACGATCACCTACTTGAAGCGCAGCAAAGAATACATCCATTCCGGAGCCACTTCCAAGATCAACTACATGCTCACCATTCTGTAGTTGAGCAAGGTCAAAATAGTAGCCCACACCAGCGAAAGAGTCGATGGCTGAAGATGGAATGTTGTCCAGTATTTGTGAAGGATAGCCTAACCTTTCTGCCAGTGCTCTTCCCATTTCGAAATGATAGGTTACTTCCGGATGCAGCGCCACTTCACGATACATCTTTTTTACTTTTAGCTCGAGCTCTTCCCTGTTCACATTGCTTGTTGCAGTCACTGTATTCATAATCGTATTGGTTTAGGGTTAATCAATTTTCTTATGTGTTTGGTTTGTAATAAATCAATCACAAGGCAAAAGTATAGAGGACGAAAGCGTATGGCTTTAATTATCGTTGCGAAGGCATTAAGCTTTTGTAGCCAGATATTAAATAGTGTTTCGGAATCGTTAAGTATTGTTGCATGCAAGCAATAGTAGATTGTTTAACTTCATAATTGTCAATACCTTAGGTCTCATGAAATCACTTCTTCAGAAGTTCGCTTCCTTAGGCCACCATCCAGACGATTCCGATGACGTGAAACTTAAGAAGTCAAGCTTATTGGTTACGGCAGGACTGACCACGATGGCAGGATTAGGTTGGGGACTGCTTTACTTTGCTTATGGATTGACTATTCCGGGCTCAATACCTTTTTGCTACGGTATTCTCTCTTTGTTGAGCATATTGGGATTCAGCCTTACAAAAAAGTATAAGACTTTTCGAAATAGTCAATTACTCCTCATCATAATCCTTCCTTTTGGATTGCAAATTAGTCTTGGAGGATTTGTACCAAGTAGTGCGGTAATGTATTGGTCACTTATTGCCCCTGCTGGTGCTATGTTTTTGGATAGCGTAAAAAAATCGGTCTATTGGTTCGGAGCCTATATTTTAATGGTTATTATAGCCTACTTGGTTAATGACTTTTTACCTGATTATGTAAACTGGAATTTATCGGAGAGTTTTATAAATGTGCTTTTCCTGATGAATATCATTGGGGTTTCCAGTATTGTTTTTGCCATCATGTATTATTTTGTTGGAAAGATAACGGTCCTCAATGTAGAGATTGAACTGAAGAAAAATGAATTGGAAATCCAGGCGGAAAAACTAAAGGAGATGGATAAAATAAAATCCCGGTTCTTTGCCAACATCTCACATGAATTCAGAACGCCACTCACATTAATCCTTGGACTCGTAAATAAACAAATCACCAAACCTAACAGTCCGCCTGACCCCAACGATAGTGACACTATTAAACGAAATGGTCAGCGGTTGTTACAATTAATAAACCAGTTACTTGATCTATCTAAAATTGAGTCAGGTGAGATGAAAATGGAAGCATCCAAAAATGATATAGTGAAGTTTATCGAAAACTTATCGTCACAATTTGAATCTTTGGCATTTGTAAAACAAATCACTATTTCATTTAACAGTCAGGATATAAATGTTCAGCATTCGCATCAGCCCATTGAACTATTTTTTGACAAAGAAAAGCTACAAAAGATAGTATCCAATTTATTATCCAATGCGGTAAAATTTACTCCCCCAAACGGAAGAATAGCGGTGGAAGTTAAGGAAGATAAGAATAGTGGAGAAGCGTTGGGTATGGTAAGCATCAAAGTAAGTAATACCGGAGAGGGAATTCCACACGATAAAATCGTATATGTGTTTGATCGGTTTTTTCAAGTCGATAGTGCCAGTAACAGACAATATGAAGGAACAGGAATCGGACTGGCGTTAGTAAAGGAATTGGTGCAAATCCATCATGGAAAAGTATCGGTTGAAAGTAACTTGGGTGTAACCTGCTTTACCGTTAAACTACCTTTAGATGAAGGTTACCTGAAAGATGATGAGAAAATTACTTCCATTGATTTTACATACGAAGAAAAAAAAGAATCGATGGTGCGCGATATCAGTACACATTCAATGATCGAAGTTGGTAGTGACCTCGCATCGATATCAGAAGCCGTTGACCGGCTTGAGATTCTGATCGTAGAA
>JANOUH010000409.1:0-14561 GCA_031416795.1 Cytophagales bacterium
CTTCACCTTTCGAAAGTTTTCCCAAGCCTGTCTGGCAGGCCGAGAGCACAGCAAGTGCTGCCTTCAATTGGAGATTAAATATTTCTCCTGAAAACAAATTGCCATCATCCTGACTGCCGGCATTTAGAAATATCCGGGAAAGTTCAGGTTCACTTTCATCTACAATGCCGTGCGTAGCAAAGTGCAAATAATCATAGTCAGAAAGCTTGGCTGTCTTAATCGTAGTTTCATTGGCCTCCTGAAATTTGGCAACATGTGAAGACGTTCCAAAAAGTGCAGCAATGGTGGTCACTTCCTGCTCTGTGCCTGGCAGTTCGTTAAGATTGTCTTTTTGTGGAAATTGAATAGGGGCGCATAGATAAATAGAGGCTGTATTTTTACGTACTTGGTTCTCCGTTTTTTGAAGCATCAAGGCAGTTGAAAATTCGTAACTAATAGAATATTTTTCGACTAAAAATTCGGTATTGCTGAAATCCGTATTGGCCTTCACCTTCAGCGGCAGAGCTTCGAAAGGCACGGTACCTAATCGCCCCGAAGGAACAATCACAAGTTGTTTTATCGAGGATGGTAAATGCGGAACCAAAATGCGACTAAGCGAAGCAGAAGATTTGTGATAGGTAGCAAAATCAGAATAAAACAGACTGTTATTAAAACCACGAACTATGCGATCAAAATCCTCAGGCAAAGTAAGATTCTTGATCTTGAATTGTTTTTTGGTAATGAGGAATTGATAGATCCGCTTACTCTTTTCAGCAACAAAAAAACTGACAATGGCAGTTTCGCTATTTAGCGAATTCTGCAAGGTAATCACAGTAGGCGTGGACTGATTGAATTTTAAATTGAAGTAATTGGGATACTCCTTTTCCAGACGTTTGATAAACGCATCATACTCAAGATTCAATGAAAACAGACTCTCCCGTAATTTCTTCTCCTCATCAGCAGCCGGCTTTAGGGATATCTTCTGGCTTAACAGTGTGATAGCCGATTTCAGATTTTTCTCCTGCTCAAGCAACTCATTAGGAATTCCTGAAAATGATTTTGCCTGGGCCTCTGCAATGGACTCTTGCAATACAGCGGATTTACTTTTTTCAGCGAAGAGGAATGCTTCTTCTTTATATTTCTTTGAATCAAAAATGAGTTCGCTCATCGCTTGAGCAATCCTGACTCCGTCTTCATATACTTCGTTAGCAATTTCGCCCAAGGCAAATTTATCCGTCTCATCTGAGCTATGGTGACGAATATCATCAATCAACGAATCGCATGAGTGCAGGCAAGATAATGCCAGGCGTAACTCGTCTAACTTTAGCGTAGAACCATAGTACAGCGACTCCAGGCTTTGTGCTTTCCATCGCAATGAATACAACAGGATAAATTCATTATAATTTTCTTTAACGGAAGGGTTTGTATTAATGTCTGGATTATTGAACGAAGGTGAATTGGTGATGATTGCCTGTTGAAAATAATCAATGGCTTCTTGATAGATATTATCTCCTAATTTAAGAATGCCCAAATCATTATAGGTGCTGGCAATATCAGAATGCTTTTCTCCGTAGGATTTCTTATACAACTTCAGTGCTTTTTCAAAGTAGCCAAAGGCAGCTTTGCTGTCATTCATTTGGCGATAGGTTTGACCCAGGTAGGAGTGGACGAGAGCTTGATTTGGGTGACCATTAGGATAAATCTTTTCCCATATCGCTTTAGCGTTTTCGAAATTAACAATCGCATCTCCGAAAAGCTCAAGTTTACGGTAGGCAAAACCAATGTTGGTACTGGAGATAGCAATTTTAGGATGCTGCTGTCCATGTACTTTTTGATAAGAAGCCTGGGCCTTTTCAAAATACTCTAACGATTTATCAGGATCAGTCTCCAGGTAGACTAAACCCAAATCATTATATGACGCGGCTACTTCCTCACTCTCAGATCCAAATAGTCTTTCCCGTATTTGCAGGGCCATAAGATGATTCTCTTCCGCCTGTTTATATTTTCGAGTGCTTCCATAAACCAATCCTAACGTAGACAAACACTTGGCGCCTTCTTTTGTATTTTGATTCCCCGATGTTTGAAATTTGGTCAGCGCAGATAGAAGATTTTCGAGCGCCAGATCATAGCGGCCTTTATTCAAATACAAAAACCCTTTGTTGGTGAGGGTAATTGCTTTACCCAATTCTGAGTTGTTCTCTGGAATGCTTTTTAATTTAGATTCCGCTTCATCCAACTTTCCTTGCATCATTAAGATCTCAGCAACTTTGTTCGCAATCAGTACTTTGGTTTGTGGATCTGAGTATTGATTTTGGTCTAATAAGCTCAAGGCCTGATCATATTCTGCGACAGAGATTAAAGAATCTGTCTTTTTAATAATCCTATTCTGCTGGCCAAACACTGATCCCAGCATAATCAATTGAAAAAATAGAATTGGAATAGCCTTCATCAGAACCGATAATTATAAGTAATAGAACTTACGCTGTTCCGGGTGAGGCCATCAGGATTTTTATCACGTTGCACGATTTTGTGACCCCATAAAAGTTTAATTCCTGATCGCACGTTAAAATTATATCCGCCTGTAATAATTCCGGATAGCGCGAGTCCACGTGCCCCGTCAGGTTTAACTTCCACACCCTGCAGGTTGGTTATCCGGTCATTGTTAATTCGATAGATTGGAAGAAGTCCGGTGCTGAAATTAAATCGTGAGAACCGAAAATTCCTTTCCACACGCAACATGACATCAATGCCGCGCTTTAATAAGTTTGACTGGCTGTAAGTTAGAAGGTATTCCTCTGAAGGATAGGTTGGAAAATCTGTCCAATCGAACGTGTTCTTGTTGTTATGTATAAATGGAATCTGAATACCGGTGGCAAATAACCACTTACGGTTAATCACCGACACCCCGGTAATAAAATCGTATGTACCTAAGCTGGTCTGATAATACATGGGTAATGGTTCACCTGGGAACTTATTGGAGGTCAGATCTGATTTATTGGTCGGAATTTTTCCGCCTACCGAAAAGTTAACATCAAAGCGATCGGTATTCCACAAAGAACGTGTGTAGCAAAGCGAAAGATCACTGATCCCTTCGGTTTCGCCAAGATTACCGCTGCGAACAAAGGTATAAGGCACCTTAATTTGAAACGATGACTTTGCGTTGAGACTGAAATTAAAATCAGCGGTGGTCACATAAATAACCGGGGTGGTCGTGGTGACGCCCCGGTAAAAGCTCAGCTCCATGGAACGTAGCTTTAATTGTATTTTCTTATTATAGGGTTGATCTGGTTTCATAGCGCCCATAGTACAAAACCCGGCATCGCTGCAGCCTTGTGCAAATGCATGGACTGATGCCATTGAAATACAGACATAGAGAAGAAATATTTTCATAACTATAGTTAGCGCTAAGTTAATCATCACTTACCCAAAGATCAACTCTTATTAAATAAAAAGTCCGGGCTTAGTACCGGACTTTTAAACATTCATCATGTATATCGAAAGCCTTACATTCCCAAAGATTGGTTTTCAATGGATGCTAGTTCTATAATTTTTTCGTATTCAGCAGGATTGAGGTCATTGAAGAAGTAATGAACGGGGTTGGCATGGATCCCATTTACAAAAACTTCATAGTGAAGGTGAGGAGCGGTAGAGAGTCCTGTGTTGCCCACATAGCCAATCAAGTCTCCACGCTTTACTTTTTGTCCCTGGCGCACGGCAAAGCCATGCATATGAGCGTATCGGCTACGATAACCAAATCCATGATCAATTTCAATCACTTTGCCATAGCCGCTAAAACTAATATCAACTTTGTCAATCGTGCCATCGGCTGTAGCGTAAATCGGTGTTCCAATCGCGGCAGCAAAATCAATACCGGTGTGCATCTTTTTTACTTTGTAGATGGGGTGAATGCGCCAACCAAATCCAGAGGCAAGAGCGATGAGTTGCTTATTGGCTACGGGTTGAATGGCAGGAATAGCCGCAAATAGTTTTTCTTTATTTTCGGCCAACTCAACTACTTCATCTTGTGATTTTGATTCAATGTAAATTTTTCGTCTAAGGTTATCTACATTTTCGCTCAGCTTAACGATAATGTCTTCATGGATGACATTTTTTTCCTTAACATCTTCATATCGGTCGATACCACCAATGCCGGCCTCCCGAATACTTTTATCGATGGGCTCTGCACCTAACACAACACGATAAATGTTATCGTCACGATATTCCATATTACCCAGTTGATTTTGGAGTTTATCAACCTCTTGTCGAAGGTTATCGTAATAGAACTCCATTTCTTTGACTTCATTTTTCAGAATCAATTCTTTTGGAGATTCGAAGTATGAACTAGAAATAAGTAATATACCGGCAGCCATGGCAAGGGTAAGAGAAAAAATACCCAGGGCATTTAAGATAATGTCACTGGTGGAAGTTTTAATCCTTTCGTACTTACACGTTTCTGTATCGTAGTAGTATTTTATTCTTGCCATAAATCACATTACGATTAATAGTTTACTACCCTGTAACTGGTCTGAACGCCCTGATCACTTCCGGATTACATTCCATTGCTGGCCCCTCCAACAATTCAATGCAATACGGTATTGCTGGAAATACAGCATCTAAACACTGCCGGATTGATTTTGGTTTACCTGGCAAATTTACAATCAGTGTTCTATTTCTGATGCCCGCTGTTTGCCGTGATAAAATTGCCGTTGGTACATATTTCAGACTTTCCATCCGCATGAGCTCACCAAAGCCAGGCATCATCTTATCACAGACTGCTTCGGTGGCTTCCGGTGTTACATCTCTTTTCGCTGGTCCTGTGCCACCACAAGTGACAATGAGGCAACAGCCTTTTTGATCTGCCATTTCTTTCATGGTATTCTCAATCAACACTTGTTCATCTGGAATAATGGCATATTCCTTTTCCCATGGTGAAAGTAAATATTCATTTAATGTTTGAACAATAGCCTTACCGGGCAAATCTTCATAGATACCTTTGCTTGCACGGTCTGAAACATTAATGATTCCAATTCGAATCATGCGTTCTGTGTTGGTTTAAATGCGATTTTTTCGGAACGACCCTTTTTGAACACCTGTCTTCCTTTGTTGATGCCTTTTCTGATTTCCTTTTGCTTCTCCACAGGCATGGCAATGATTTCAGCACATTCGGATGAGCAACATCCTGCGTACTTGCTTGCACACTCTTCACATTGAATAAACAACAAGTGACATCCATCATTTTTGCAGTTGGTATGCGTGTCGCACGGATTGCCACATTGATGACAGACACTGATAATATCATTTGAAATTCGCTCGCCTAGTCTTTCGTCAAACACAAAGTTTTTACCCACAAATTTGTTTTCAAGCTCTTGTTCTTTCACTTCCTGAGCGTACTTAATGATTCCTCCATTAAGCTGAAATACATTTTTAAAACCAATATGCTTAAACCATGCGCTGGCTTTCTCGCATCGGATTCCTCCTGTGCAATACATCAACAGATTTTTATCTTTCTGTTCAGCCAATAAGTCCTCCACAATTTTTAACTCCTCCCTAAAGGTATCGACATCCGGACAGATTGCATTTTTAAAATGACCTACCTCACTTTCGTAATGGTTGCGCATATCTACCATTATGGTATTTGGATTTTCGGCCAGTTGATTGAATTGCCTGGCATCCACATGCACTCCACAATTGGTTACATCAAACGTTTCATCATTCAACCCGTCAGCAACAATTTTCTTCCTTACTAAGATTTTTAATTTGAAGAAGGATTTCCCATTGTCATCCACCGCGAGATTTAACCTTACCTCATTTAAAAAATCGATACTGAATAATTGTGTCCTGAAATGATCAAGTTGACTGGTGGGCACACTGATTTGTGCATTGATACCTTCCTTGGCAACATAAATTCTGCCCAATACATGAATTTGGTCAAGCCGTTTGTATAAATCATTTCGAAATGTTGCAGGATCAGTGATATGATGGTACTTATAAAAAGAAATCGTGGTTCTTTCCTCGTTGCTTAATTTAAGCTTCTCCTTAAGTTCTTTTCCATTGATTCGATTATAAAGGGCCATTTTGCTAAAAATTTAAACGCACAAAGGTAAGGATTATCAGATTCTTAGCCAAGACAACCAATTTGTGACCAATCAGTTGGAGGACGGTTTTAACTCGCCTCTAAGCAGTTTGTTATAATCCTCACACGATAGAACTCCCTTGAGATTACAGTAAGAACACGTTTTGTATGTGCTGGTGATGTACCCTTTCTTTATGATTACCGTGCTTCCGTTGCATACCGGGCAGGTGACTTTCCCGGTGGGCCCGCAATCAATGTCGTAGTCTTGCGCAAATACTTGCAAGGACTGTTTGGTCTCCTGCTCTTTTTCTTTGAGAAGTTCAACTTCTGCTTTTTGTTTCAGGGTGATGGTCTCTTGTGAGAATTGACCGGAAGTGCCTTTCAGCTGAACGTATTTATTAAGCCAATCCACACTTTGTTTGTATTTCCCTAAGAAGTAAGAATTCTTTCCAAAGTAAAAGGTAATATCAGAGGGCACACTCTTCACCGATTTAAGAATGGTGAGGAACTTTTCATCCGCAGCCTGATAGTCACCTTCATTCATTAACGTTACGGCTGAATCTAACTTCACATTCATCGCTCGCTGCCGATCTGCCTGCCGTTGTATTTCTAATTGTCTTATCTTTTCTTTCTCAGTTTCAGTTTGAGCAAAAACCGTGAGGGTTGCCATGAGAATGAAAATCGAGAATACGAATCCTTTTTTCACTGTAGTCAAATTCATTTTATAAAATCTTTCTTAGATAAATTAAGCCACTCTAAAGCAGCATTACAAAAAATATCTTCCTTCACGTCATTGGACAACTCCATCTCTTCAATGAATTTGCCTATTCCCAAATCACCCAGCGGAAAAGGATAATCAGAACCCAACATTACTTTTTTGCTGCCCTGCAGTTTCAATACATACTCGAGCATCAAAGGATCATGGGTAATACTGTCTACCCAAAATTTACCGATATAATTTCTTGGATTCACATCATTATCAATGGCTACCAGGTCGGGTCTGCATTCAAATCCATGTTCAATTCTTCCTATGGTGGGGAGAAAAGAACCACCGGCATGGGAAAACATAACGCGAAGTTTTGAGAGCCTTTCAAAAATCCCGCCAAAGATCATGGAACACATGGCGCGTGAAGTTTCAGCTGGCATGCCTACTAACCAGGGAAGCCAGTAGCGTTGCATATTTTTTTCGCCCATCATATTCCAGGGGTGAATCATAACAGCCAATCCCAGTTTTTCACAGGCTTCGAATACAGGAAAGAATTTTTCCTCATTGAGGTTATCGTCATTGATGTTTGAACCGATCTGAACTCCCTGAAGACCTATTTTTTTGAATCGCTCCAGTTCCTTCACAGCCAGTTCAGCATCTTGCATAGGCACGGTACCTAGCCCAATGTATTCCATCGGATATTTTTCAACCAATTTGCCAAGGTGGTCATTCAGAAATTTTGAAAGGTCTAAACAATCTAATGGTTTGGCCCAATAAGAAAACATCACCGGTATGGTACACACCACTTGAACCTGGGTGTGAAACTCTTCGTATTCGTTGATCCGCAAATCCGGGTTCCAGCAATTTTCTTTGATCTCTCTGAAAAACTGGTTGCCGCGCATCATCTTGGCAAAGCCCTTTTTGTGATGTTGCAGGTAGATGAAATCGCCATAGCCGAATTTCTCGCTCCAATTGGGCATTTTCTTGGGGAGGATGTGCGTATGGGCGTCAATCTTAAGCATCGGCATGGACTAATCTGGCAAAGGTAAAAATTTAGTTCGTTGTAAGGTGTTTTTAGGGGGCATTTCAAAATGCCTTTTCCTCAAAGCCTTCCTTGCCATTCATGTTGTTGGGCATTAGTAAGATTCAAATTGATCATGCACTCTTGGTGGGGCGATTGAAAATAAACAGACGGCCAGGACTGCTGTAAATGTGAGCCAGAGAATCAGTTCTCTTAAAAGAAGGTTCCTTTCTTTAACAGTTATCACAGATCTCATTTTCATCCGTACAAGCCAAAGAAAATAGCTAAGTATCAAAGGTTGACCTTCATATTTATATTACTGATTTGCTGCGAAGCGTTTCTTTGCCAATCAATCTTCAAGCAACTTCAGCCGCCCAATATTCGGATTGTGCTTCACTAAATGATCGTTACCTATGCCCCACTGAAGTTGCGCGAATAGCCAGGCATTGCTACACTACTTGGATACATAGACCATGGGAAGAGCTATCCCATGTTACGTCCTCACGTGTTCATAGTAATTGCAGCACGATCTTGATGTTACGTGAGTACTGTATTGGTTTGCAATCGAACCGTGTCTAAGGTACACGCATAACCCAGGTATTATCCCGGTACTTGTCTACAGTGGTCACGGGATAGCCATATACATGTTACACCTGCACCATATCAAAGTTACCTACGCACACTCTACAAGTTACAGGAGGAGTCCATGCAAATACAATCACTCCAGATAAGATGCGCAGTCGTATCATTCCGAATGCGCAGGTCCACCCTTTAGAAAGCGCAGCAATACCATTTACAATGCGCAAGAGTACTCAACACAAGGTGCTGTGCTACCCGAACAATGCGCAGTTGGACCCATGCAATTTACACGAGAGATGCTTCCATAGTTTAACAGGACTATTCAGGATGCGCGCTCGTAGTGTAGACAATGCGCGGTAGTACCCTACAGGATGCGCACTCATACCAACTTATTTGGGCGGATATACCATTTTTATCTCCGATGGTCTTACTTATAAGTCACATTAGTTGGGTTGACAGGTATCTCATTGGCTCTATAGGTAGCGGCTCAGCAATAGCGTAAAGTTATGATTGACCGTAAGAGAGTGCAGATTAAAAACGACCCCATCATCAACAAGTCACCCATTGTCATTGGGCGAATAAAATAGCATCCTGGCGATGGGTGAATGAAAGATTGCTGAACCAGTGCACTCAAACGTGCCAATGGCTTTGTGGTTGCCTGTTTACCGTAAAATATAGTTTTATAAATAATTGAAAAAATGACAACCGATCATACCCACCGTTACGTCTTAAGGACATAACTAAAACATATTAAGTTATGACAAATGTAAAAACTGTAGCAGCCTTTGAAGAGTTCATGGGCTTCTGCTCCGGGTATGGAGGATCGTATAACCCCGGATTGCCCAACCTCAAGTTAAGTGCCTTAAACGAGTTGGCGGTTAAAGCCCGTCAGGCGTTGGAGGACGTGAACGTGGCGAAGTCCGCATGGAACATCGCCACCAACAATCGGGAGATTGCCTTTGCCGGTTTACCCAAATCGGTATCGAGCATCACCTATGCCCTGGCCGCCTCGGGCGCCAGCGAACAAACCATGAAGGATGCACGTGTGATCCTTCGCCAGATGACCGGCCGTAGGAAAAGCCGCGAACCTATTGCTTCGGGGGAGACGACAAAGCCACGGGAAAAAGGCAGGTCATTTTCGCAGCGTGGGTATGAGAGCATGACCAACCATTTTGCACGACTGGTGCAAATGCTTCGTGATGAACCCTTGTACCAACCTACCGAATACTTCCTTTCCCTGCAGAGTCTGGATCAACAGGTGTCAAAACTTCATAGCCTCAACACGGTTGTGACGGATGCACGGGTTACCTTCAGCAATGCACGGGTAGCGCTCCACCAGATGTATTATGAAGATGCGCACTCGGTGGTGGCTACAGCCCGATCTGGAAAGAAGTATGTGAGGGCTATCTTTGGGCTCAACAGTATTCAGTACAACCAGGTGAAGAAAATCTATTTTACTAAAACAAAAATCTGATGATCACACGTCTAAGGTAAAAGCCTCTGCAAGAATTTGCAGAGGCTTTTCATTTTTATGATCATTCAAATCACGTGTGCTCTTCCAACAGCTTCGTATGATGTTGAATATGATAGGCCGAAAAGAACAGCATTTCGCGCACGGTGATTTTTCCGAGCAGTGGATGAGGAATGAGATATTGGTCCAATTGCTTCTCGCTCCACGAGCCAAGTCGTTTGATCATCTTATCTTTTTGGATTTTGAAATCACCAACTTTGCTTTCTTTCTGTTCCCATGAAATGGCGGGCGGAATGAATCGACCTGAGGCAGTGCCACCAGCTGAAAGTTTTTGATGATAGCGCTCAACCAACTCCAGATAACTACGAGGCGAGCGATTCGGTTTGCCAAAAGCAATTCTCAAAACAAAAGAGGGGAGAAGCAGTGCTTGATTGACCGGAGTTAAACTTCGGATCAAGTGGTCGAGGTTTTGACCAACAGACCATTTGCCATTCAAGGACTTCGTGAATGATTCCTGCGATTGCTGATTCACAAAACGCACCCATGAATCAGCATGTGTGTTAAGTAAATCGATTATAAACTTTTTATCTTCCATATATTACAAACTCCAGCCAGCTCTGTATTCGCGCTTCACAAACTGATTGGCTTCATCGAAGTTGGTGATCTTCATATTTTTTGCATCCCATAAAAGTTTCTTCCTTCCGGGGAATGCTCCTGTTTCTGTTCGCATAGCGTAGCTGCGAATGGCCAGATTTCCCATCAACACAGCTTCGGTAAATGGCCCGGCATACTCGAACGGTGAACTGAGTTGCTTCTTTCCATATCCTGCCAGGCAAGCATCTACCCATTCGGTGTAATGCCCGGCTTCCGCTCCTGGAATGCGCGGTATAGATTGTTTGGGAAACGACACTTCCTTCATTCGAGAGGTGGGCAAGAGTATAGGGCCCATATTGTAATTGGCCATTAGTTTTCCTTTCGTTCCTTCAAAGATGTATCCATTGCCCAGGTCACCACCACCGCCCATGATTTCATCGGGCAACAATTCTTCAGGACGTTTCGGAATTAGTCCGCCATCCATCCACGTAAGGGTAATGTTTCCCTTTCCACCAATGCGTGGAAATTTCATGTGGATAATGGATGAGGCCGGACAACTTTCTTGATAGTCGGCCATTTGAAAAGAACCCGACCAGGCAGTGGTTGTACTGCATTCCACTTCGGTAGGATAGGCTATGGGTAAAATCCGAAAAGCGGGATCCATAATATGGCAAGCCATATCTCCCAGCGCACCTGTTCCAAAATTCCACCAACCTCTCCAATTGAAAGGATGATAAGCAGGATTGTATTCCGTTTCCTTTGCAGGGCCGAGCCATAGATCCCAGTCAAATTCGGTGGGTATTTCATGCTTGCCAGAAGGAGCAGGTATTCCTTGCGGCCACACGGGTCGGTTTGACCAGGCAAGTACGTTCGTAACATCTCCAATCAATCCGGCATCCACCCATTCTTTAGTGGTGCGCACATAATCCGCAGATGCGAATTGATTTCCCATTTGCGTTACCACCTTGTATTTCTTAGCGGCTTCGGTAAGCATGCGCGCTTCGTAGATATCATGCGTGAGTGGCTTTTGTACATAGACATGTTTGCCGCGCTGCATGGCCGCCATCGCTGCCACTGCGTGTGTATGGTCCGCTGTTGAAACCGAAACTGCATCAATGTGCTTTGCTTCTTTATCCAACATTACCCGAAAGTCTTTATAACTTTTAGCCGTTGGAAAATTCTCTTTCGATTTAACGGCTTGCCGATCATCAACATCGCATAAGAAAGCAATTTTTGCCTTTGGATTTTTAGCGATGCCCATCATATCAACGGTCCCTTTTCCACCAACGCCAATCCCTGCCACATAAAGTGTATCGCTGGGTGCGATGTAACCAGTGCCTCCTAATACAAAGCGAGGCACTATAGTAACAGCAGCACCAAGAGCAGCTTTCTTAATGAAACTTCTTCTTGAAAGAGCAGTAGTTTTAGAAATAGGAAGTTTTTGAAAGGGCATAAATAATTCAGTTTAGGAATCAGTTTTTCGATCAGGATTGTCTTGCCCTTAAAGTTACAAATGGCAATAAACAATCCTTATGAGATACGGTCCATATTGCCTATTGCCAACTGCCTATGCTGACGATAAATGTCAGCATCATGACCGCCAGCGTCAGGACTGCCTACTTTTAAACTACCATCCTGTGCGATATTCTCGTTTTACAAATTGATTGGCAGCATCAAAGTTGGTGATCTTCATGTTTGGTCCATCCCATAATAATTTTATGAAGCGGCCTGGATAATCAAACTGATCTGGCCTTCCGCCTTCCCGTGGTTTACGGATATCATAACTGCGAATGGCGAGATTGCCCATCAACAAACCTTCTGTTAGAGGACCTGCCAAATCAAATGGAGATGACAATTCTGATTTTCCATAACCAGCAATACATCCTTCCACCCATTGTGCATAGTGGCCATCGGAGCCTGCCACAACGCGCTTATACGTCTGTGGCACGCTCACTTCCTTGGTACGAGAAGTTGGCAACAACTGTGGATTGATTCCATAGGTGCCACACATCATTTTACCTTTGGTGCCCACCATGATTACTCCGTTGCCGCCATCGCCCATCATTTCATTAGGGCCTAATTCTTCTGGTCTTTCTGGTTGAATGCCGCCATCCATCCAATGGAATTTAACATTTGGCTTTCCGGTTTTTCCTGGGTAGGTCATGATTACGTGTGAAGAAGGAGGGCAGCTATCTGGAAAATATCCACGCTTGAATTCGTCTATATAAACACTACCTACACTACATTCCACTTCCGTGGGATAACCAAGGCCGAGAACCCGGAAGGGTGGTTCAATAATATGACACGCCATGTCGCCCAAAGCTCCTGTGCCATAGTCCCACCAACCGCGCCAGTTGAATGGAACGATCTTCTCTACATAATCTTTAGCTGATGCAGTACCAAGCCATAAGTTCCAATCCAACTCTTTCGGAATTTCCGCTTTGGTAGCTGACCATGGAATTCCTTGTGGCCACACGGGGCGGTTAGTCCAGCAATACACGGTGTGTACATCGCCAATTAATCCTGCGTCATACCATTCGCGCATTTGACGAACGCCATCACCGGATGCGCCTTGATTACCCATTTGAGTAACTACTTTATATTTTTTTGCTGCTTCGGTGAGCATGCGTGCTTCATGGATATCATGCGTTAAAGGCTTCTGCACATATACGTGCTTGCCCAACTGCATGGCGGCCATGGCCTGTATAGCATGCATGTGATCTGGAGTAGAAACGGAAACGGCATCCATGCTTTTATGATTTTCATCAAGCATCTTGCGATAGTCTTTGTAATATTTTGCTTTCGGAAAGTTGGCTACAGTCTTCGCTGCCCTACGATCGTCAACATCACACAGGAAAGATATTTCTGCCTTACCACTTTTTGCAAACATAGCGATGTCGCTTTCACCTTTTCCCCCAACACCAATGCCGGCTACATAGATCTTATCACTGGGTGCAACAAAACCTTTTCCACCCAATACATAACGTGGAACAATGGTTACGGCTCCTGCAGCAAGCCCTGCTTTTTTAATGAAATCTCTTCTGGAAGTCATGTTCTTAATAGTTAGAATATCAAACAAAAATTTTTGTGCTTTACGAATCGAACTTTACGCTTTCAGCAAGGGTACGCTCATCATATTTTACTCCATATTGATCCAGTACATCCTGAGGCACACCATCCCATTGATTGGGTTTGTTTCCTGCATAGCCTAAATCTTTGATTCCCATTTCACTTGTAAAAAATCCTGTAGCAGTAAGGTCACGTAACTTATTGAAGAACGCAACGCCTTGAATCATTTCAGGTTTTGCTTTTTCAGGAAAGGCAATTTCATCAATCATTTCGACTTGCTGAGTGGCATTGCATGATGCAAAATCAGCATTGAAACGTTTCATACATTGAATATCCAGCCATTTGAGACCGCCTCTCATTGGCACCTGATGGTGTGGCATGTCTTTTACAATGAACTCAATAAATTCAGGGACTTTGGCATCTGTAGCTGAACCTGATACATCATCTTTAGGAATGATGATGTCAACCAATATTCTGATGGTTTTCATTTCGTGTTCATCGAAGAATGTTTCGCTGAGTAACTTTTGTTCGCGAGCCAATTCATCGGGTGTACGATCAATGGTGAACTTTACATCTTCAACGGTTTCCTTCTTTGGGGTTTCGCAAGATTGCAAAAGGGCCGTAGCTCCAATAGAACCAACTGCCAACGTCTTTAAATATTTTCTTCTGTCCATAACCTTACCCCTGGCCCTCTCCAAAAGGAGAGGGGTAAGAGGATTTGTTTTAATTGTTTATTTACTTTTTGTTGACCTCACCCTAAGTCCCTCTCCTTTTGGAGAGGGACTTAGGGTGAGGTCAAATATTCTGTTTCTTTAATTCATCAATAATAAATTCACTTGCTCTCATCGATAGTGCAAGGATTGTCCACGTAGGATTTTTATCTGCTTGCGAAACAAACGGACCTCCATCCACAACGAACAAATTCTTTACATCATGCGCCTGGTTGTATCTGTTCACGACCGATTTCTCTGGATCGTCTCCCATGCGTGTAGTACCCACTTCATGGATGATGCGGCCCGGAGCGGCAAGGCCATAGTCGTTATGAGCTCCATCGGTATTACCGGAAGTA
>JANOUH010000410.1:0-6347 GCA_031416795.1 Cytophagales bacterium
GCAGCATGATGTGCATAAAGTGGAGAAGACAAAAGTTCAATTAACACACTCCAGGTCTCCGGCTTTTTAACTTTACGCGCAGTTAATAATGCCTCATTGCGAACTTTTGGATCGGGATCGCGCAGTAACTCCAATAAAATGAAAATTGTTTTTTGATTAGTAAGCTTCCTCATCAACTTGGCGGCCAGCATGCGATCTGTCTGCTTCACGGATTTACTTAACTTCATCAACTTATCAGGTGATATAGAGAGCAAATCGCTATCTTCTACTGCCCCGGCTGCCTGTACTGCAAGGCCTCTGATTTCATTATTCTCTCCTGATTGAATCCCCAATTTTTGGATTTTTTCCTGCGCAAATTGTTTAACACGTTTCAACTTACTGTCGGCCAATTGAAGAAGCGAAGTTTCAAAGAGGGAAGGCTCAAGTTTTTCCATCAGTTTCAGACCGTAGATCACTTTCTCTTCGGCCGAACTTTGAACTTCTTTTTCAAGCACGCTATCCATGGTGTATTCTTTCACAATGTGACTTCTCACGGCTGATTTATTCTTCACCAACGAATCTTGTAATGTATCACGATACCCTTGATACATTCGGCTTGTAACTAAATACCAGATCACCAGCACGGGCAATGTGAAGAGCGTAATAGACAATACATTAAATATCTCGAACTGGTTAATAAGCACAATCAATCCCCCGGCTACTGCACTGGCCAGGGCAGTTACAAATCCTTCAATTTTAGTTTGAGCATCTATGTTGATAGATTTATCAATAGGAACGTAGTAGAATTTGAAGGTGGGAGAATCAAGGGCATCCTTTAAGGAGTTGATGAACAACTTACTCATGGCCACGGCAATAAAGAAAAATACAATCGAACTTTTTTCCCCTGTAGTTATATCGTAACCAAAAAACCAACCTAAGCCCAATGCTGCCACGGTGAATATAATGAGCAGGAGTGGGTTGATGATCAGGGAAACGCGTAATCCATAATCCTGATTGATGCGATCGGTGACAAACGTGGTAAACAAGAAGCCAACGATCACCACGGTTGCCTCAAATAAACTAAGGAAAGTAGGAAGTTCCTGGCTTCCAGTTTTAAACTGGCCCGTTGTAGCGTTAAAAAATGAATAATCGACAAATCGGAGCGCCACCATTGAAACGATGATGAACAGCGACAGAAGCATAATATAGCGGCTACCCAGAAATTGGGGTAGAGATAGTTTCTTAATCTCTGATTCAGATTTAATAGCCGTTTTTCCCTTTGTCAGGTATCGGTTAGCCAAAACAATAAACAGGATCAGATAGGCCACAATGCTGACTAATCCAATAGTATAAAGCGAGGTAGTTTTAACACCATTGGCAAGAAGAATTGGAATTGTAAAAAATGCAAGAATGGATGCAACCATAGTCCCAATGTCAACACTTCCAATAATCCGCTTGGCTACCCTAACGTTGAACATACGGTTGAAGGCACCCCAAAAAACAAGTTGTGTAATGAAGGTGAATGGAAGGATGAGCATGAATCCGAAGCGATAGAGACTATCCACATCAGACACGTAAGGTTCTCCAAACTCGATAAATGCTGTAAAACCAATCACCAGGATCAGGTTAAACACAGCTAAAGCGACAAAAGAAACCCGGCCTTGAAGAAAGTTGTATAAAAAGGTAATACCCATACCCAGCAACCCCGAATATGCTAAGGCTTTTGGAAGTTGGAATCGTTCGTCAAAATGTTCAAGAAAGAGGGATTGAGACGCTACCGCAACAGTAGCTAAAAACAGACCCATAAAGAAGCTGATGATTAAAAGCAGTGATACGGGGCCTTGTTCATTGGGCTCAACATCAAGCATTTTCCATAACCTTTCGAGCATGGGGGATGGGGGTTAAACAGATAAATTTGCAGTATTTCATCGGAAAAACCTATTAAATGTCAACTTCACTCTTACAGAACTGTCTATTGATTAATAATGATTTAGGAATAATTGAGGCCCGGATAAGGGGTATTGATCGAAAATTAATTTTGGAAATGGTTAAAATCGCCAAATAAGAGATGATTTCTTACCTGGTTTCAGGTATGAAAATTTGAAATGACAGAAGGAGATGGGTCGCGTATTGATTACCCGATTCCAATCCCTAAATCTGCTTTGATTGGTTTGGAAACAAAAGTGAACTGTCTCCATAGCTCAGAAATCGATAATCGTTTTTCAAAGCTTCATTATAGATATCCTTCCAATCAGATCCAACAAATGCAGCCACCAGAAGCATAAGGGTAGAGCCGGGCTGATGAAAATTTGTAATCAGTGCATCTGCCACTTTAAAGTCATAGCCGGGCATAATCATAATGGATGTTTCTCCGGTTATGGACTCCAGATTCTCAATTTCCATTTTCTTTTGAATAGCCTCCAATGCTTTGAGCTTAGATATCCTGGAGGGTAGCTGATAGGGATCGAATTGGGTTATCTCAAAGGCAAGGCTTGGATCGTTAATAAGTTTTACTCCATACCAATATAGACTTTCCAGGGTACGCAAAGATGTGGTGCCTACTGCTATGGTTGGGTTAGCCGATACCAGCTCCATGATATTTTGAGAGGTTACAATAACCTGTTCACAATGCATGGGATGTTCAAAAGCATTCTCAACTTTTACCGGTTGAAATGTTCCAGCACTGACATGGAGGGTAAGAAACTCTATCTTGTGTTCCTTGCTTTTTAGTTCTTCCAAAATCCGATCAGTGAAATGTAATCCTGCAGTTGGTGCAGCAACAGCACCTTCGAGGTTTGAATAAACCGTTTGATATCGAAGCCGATCGCTTTCTTCGGCTTGCCTTTTTAAGTAAGGAGGAAGGGGCGTAAGTCCAATTTGTGATATAATTTCAGCAAAGCTTAATTCTGCCGGTGTCCAATGGAATTCAACAATCCCCGCTTCACGATCGATCAACCTGGCACTGATGGTAAGATTATGAATGCCTTTAGTAAGCTTAGTACCATCCGGCCAACGTTTTAAGTTTCCAATAGTACATACCCAACGATTGGATTGTTTCGATTCCATGGCCTGCTGAATGAGTGTGCCTGGCCACACCGGACTCAGCAAAAATAACTCAATGGTCGCCCCGGTTTCTTTTTGAAAATATAACCGCGCAGGAATAACTCGGGTATTGTTGAAGAACAGGGTACTCTTGGCTGGTAAAAAAGAGGACAGCTTAGTAAATTTTGAATGTTCAATGGCCCCGTCTTTGTAAACAAGCAATTTGGATTGATCACGTTCTGGCAAAGGATAGAGTGCAATGCGCTCCTCCGGCAATTCGTATAAATAGTCTTTGATCAGAATCTCCATTTCCATCGAAATAAAATCTAAAGTTATGCAGTCTTTGCATGGAATCAGGTTGATGATCTCTATTTTTGATAACCCTAATTTCCATCCATGTCTTTAAAGGCCAGTTTTCACAAACGAATCTTCCACTTCTCATTTGATGCACGTACCTCGCGTGGATCGATGAAGGATAAGATATCCTGGTTTATCAAGGTTTGGAATGATGCTCAGCCAGAGATAATAGGAGTTGGCGAATGTGGCCCCCTGGTGGCCTTGAGCCCAGATCACATGCCTGATTTACAAGAAAGAATAGAAGAGATCATCAATCAGTTTAATAATCAGGCATTAGACATCACTTCAGTTGCCAATTTGAGTGAACTCAATTCCGTAATAATCAGATCGCTTGGTGTAGATATAGTGAAATATCCTTCGATCCTATTTGCTTTTGAAACAGCTCTTCTTGATTTGTTGAATGGAGGTAACAAAGTGATCTTTAATAACTCGTTTATAGATGGTACACGCATCCCTATCAATGGTTTAATTTGGATGGGAGGGTTGGATTTTATGCTCCAGCAGATTGAAATCAAGATCAGGGATGGCTTTCGTTGTGTGAAATTGAAGGTTGGAGGAATTGACTTTGAGAAGGAGTGCGATGTACTCCAATATATCCGCAGAAAGTACTTTCGCGAAAGCATCACCATTCGATTAGATGCCAATGGAGCGTTTAGACCTCTAGATGCCATGTATAAGCTAAATGAATTAGCAAAGTATGATGTTCATTCTATTGAGCAACCTTTAAAGCCCGGATCTCCCGAAATGGCAGAATTATGCCAGACTTCACCTATTCCCATAGCGCTCGATGAGGAGCTCATTGGTATTAACGAAAGGAGGGAGAGGGAAGCCCTGTTAGCGCGGTTAAAACCAGCCTATATCATCTTAAAACCGACTCTGCATGGCGGCCTTCATTCTTGTCAAGAGTGGATTCAACTTGCTGAAAGTCAAAATATTGGATGGTGGATCACCTCAGCACTGGAATCGAATGTAGGTTTAAATGCTATTGCACAGTTTACGGCTCAATATGCCATCACCCTGCCTCAAGGATTGGGCACAGGAATGCTCTATACCGACAATATAGAATCTCCACTCACTGTGAATAAGGGTTTTCTTTCTTATGATAAGGACCTTTTATGGAGTGAAACGGAAATAAACTAAAATATTTAGTTTATATATTTGAAATGTCACTGTAATGATCTTATTTAGCTAAAAATATTAGCTAATGGACTCTCCGAAACTGAAGATTCAAAGTAAAAAGCTTACCTCAGGTCGTTATCAGATCAATTTCTCTACGGATGCAAGCTCGTGTAACTATTACGGGTATTTGCTGGCTGAACCTCAAACTTCCGTGAATGAGATCATCGAAAAGATCAGTCGGCACCTGCAGGCGTTTAATAACGAGGAACGATATTTTCAGCGCAATCTATTTTCTTTAGGTAGGCGCAAGGTCAATTCAGGCAGAATTCTCATTTTTAAGAAATAGTTATGGTAAAACTCAATGAAAACATCAGAGTATTGCGCAAAAGGCTGTCGTTGACGCAAGATCAGTTTGCCCAACAGTTGGGAATTAAACGCTCACTCATTGGTGCCTACGAAGAAGGAAGGGCTGAGCCCAAACTGGAGTTACTTCAAAAAATGGCTGAAGTGTTCTCCATCTCTGTGGATGATTTGATCGGAAAAGAATTTACATCAGAGACTGTGTTGCCTGATAAAAAATTTGTGCGTGGAAAGGATGTTGTCGTGGTAACAGTAAATTCCTCCGATCGCGATAATATTGAATTTGTGCCACATAAAGCAGCCGCTGGATACATGAATGGCTATGCCGATGTGGAATATGTGAAAGAATTACCGCATTTCAGTTTGCCTATGTTAAAGCAGGGAACATATCGCGCCTTTGAAATTTCGGGCGATTCCATGTTGCCCCTGTTGCCAGGAACTATTGTGATTGGTGAATATGTAGATGACTTACGTAATATAAAAAGTGGTAAGACGTACGTGTTAGTGACGCAGCGCGAAGGCATTGTTTACAAACGAGTATTTAATTACCTCGAAGAAAATGGAACGCTGTTCCTGGTTTCGGATAATCGACAGTATGCACCGTATCAATTGGGCGCTGCTGATGTCATGGAAGTGTGGGTGGCGAAAGCATACATCAGCATTCAATTTCCGGATGTTGGCGATAAACAAGATATTTCAGTTGAACAATTGGCCGGTGTGGTGCTCGATTTACAGAAGGAGATATTTCAACTAAAATCAAAGAAATAAACTTAGCGGTTTACCTACCCTAATCCTCTTCCGTCATGGAAGAGGAGGGGAAGGAGTTTCTCATTCAGCGGTGCATCAATGCGATCGTTTTATTCTTATTGATCTTTCCTGTATCGGTGTCAATAAACTGTACCACATATCGAATAGATTTTGGCCTTTCAAATCGACTCAGGGAGTAATTGATTTTTTCTTGAATGAAATCTTCGGTTTCTGTTTCAAATGGATGCCCTTCGATAAACAGATTTACGGATTGCCCTAAGAGATCATCGGGCAGAGCTGCTACAAAAAAACGATTCGACATATTCAGTTCTTCAAAAAACTTTCTGATAGAAGCTTCTATTTTTTCAGGAATCACTTTTACCCCTCCCGTGTTGATAATATTGTCGACACGCCCCAGCCAACGAAATTGTGATGAGGTAATAAACTCGACCAAATCATTGGTTACGATAGGCTCGTTACTCAGGTGAGGTGCATGGATGATCAGACAATCTCGTTTGTCTTTGCTGAGGGTAATTCCCGGAAGTAGTTCAAAATAATCCTGAGCACTTCTTCCGTTTAATTTTTGTAAAGCGATATGCGAGAGTGTTTCGGTCATGCCATAGGTGGTATAAAAATTACACTTCATTCCCTTAATATCCTTTACGATTTTACTATTGAGTGCAGCTCCGCCAATCAATGCAATTTTTATTTGATTGAGTTTCTTCGAATCTGGGGATCTAAGA
>JANOUH010000411.1:0-2332 GCA_031416795.1 Cytophagales bacterium
GTTTCTGGTGAGGCGAATAAGGCAAGTGCCTCGCTAATGCTGTTGTTGGCAGAAGTAACATTGCTTGAGCTGGCTATGGCTTCAAAGTATGAGATCAACCTGGATTCGGTAGCCATCTCCTTCGGCTTAGCGCTAATCGACTTTAATTCGGCTTCTCTTTTTGCTCTTTCTTCAGCATCTCTTTTCTTCGCTTCCTCTTCTCTTTGTTTACGAAGTGTGGCCTCTTGTTCCTGTTCAATTCTGGCTTTCTCTTTTGCTTTGGCTGCTTCCATTTTCTTGCTGCTCTTGCATCCAAAAGCAAAAACCATCACCAATGATAGCACGATTAGCTTTGACGAATGTTGACTGTAACTCTTCATTTTATAGTTTTTAGAATCTAGTATAAACGCTTTTAACGGTTTCTTTGACTAACAACGTGCGCAACAATACAAAAAATTCGATTTTGGGTCCGATTTTCCGTTCGAACGACCACACAGGCAAATACTGTTCCGATTTGGAAAGGCGATTGATCTTAAGTGTGATGTGCCAGAGATTCTTTTGTAATCGTCATCCACGAAATCGATTTCTCCAACATTTAATCCTTAAATCCGGTTTGAAGTTCAGTGTCAATTTATTTGAAATTCTGATTGATTATCAGATCTACTTTAGCTGGTGGAAGTAGTTCCAGAACTGAAGACAACCAGAAATTATACCCATTCATCTTCCGATTCATTCAACACATGGAAAAGGAATGTATATATCTTTTGTTCTACACAATTTTGAACCATCACAATCTGTTTGTGACTAAACAAGATATCAACTTTATGGCTGCACAACTTTCCGATATTATTATCCTTCATGGTGAGCGGATGGAATTATTTTCCAATCCCTTAGAAAACTATTGGATTGCGAATAAGATGAGACGCCCAGTATTTCAGTCTACTGCAATCTGCAAGCGTGGATATATTGCCACCTGGGAGATTAGAGGCAAGCTGTTCTTGCTGCGTGACATTGATGGAGACTACGAAGAAAGACATTTCATCCTTTGGAATAAAATTGTACCATTTACTTTTAACTACCTTTTTCCAAAAGCGAACGATGGAGCGATTGCCACCTGGTTTACTGGAAAAATCAGAATACCACAGGGGCATAGAACGCTATACATACCTCATGAATATGACTCCCGATTTGAACGTGAGATGGTTATCACCATTGAGCGCGGAAGGGTGATGAAAACTGTAGTACTTGACTACACAAAACAAGAATTACAAGTAAGTGAATAGCATCTTCGTACTACTTTAATTTAGCCAGATCAATAACAACATGCTTGATGGACTTTCTTAAGTATGTATAGGAGATATGCACCAATCCGTTAGAGGATTGAATAACAGCAGGATAAGAATATTCACCTTTATCTCGCTCCAGGGTCAGGATGGTTTTCCACGCTATTCCATCACGGGAGACAGCCACGTTCAACATATTTCTGCCTTTTGGAAATTCTCCTTTGTCCTGCGTGTGGTTATAAACTAAAAGTTGTCTTCCGTCTTTAAGTGTTACTGCATCGGTGCCAGCATTGGGATTTGGAAGTGACGAGGCCTGTAGTTTACTCCATGTCTTACCTGTATCGGTCGACCAGCTTTGGCCAATGGTGCCTTCCTGTGTTCTGCATAGGATCTGGATTTTCCCATCACCATAAGTTAACAGACTTGGTTGAATGGCATTGAATTCAATTCCATCATTAATAGGACCCACTACTTCCCATGTTTTTCCTAAATCTTTTGTCGATTCGAAATGAACACGCCATTGATCTTTATCATTTAGTTCCACCTCTCTGCTGGAAGGACAAATGATTGTTCCGTCACTTAACTGAATGGGCTTGTTCTTCACTGGGCCAATCAAATCGCCAATGGCTTTATCTTTACCTAATCGTTTTGGATAGGACCATGTCTTTCCTTCATCATCAGAAGTCATTAATATGCCCCACCATTCACTGGGGCTCGGACCCACTTTATAGAATAACATCAATGGTCCATGAATAGGTTTAAACAATACTGGATTCCAACAAGGATATCGAACAGAATCGTTTTCAAATCCGTTCGCCACTTGAATGGGGTGCGTCCATGTTCCTTTTTTATTCATCGCGACCCAGATACCCACATCGGCATTACGTTCATGCGTGCCACCAAACCATGCAGTCATGATTCCATCCGTTAACTCCACGATTGTCGAGGCATGGCATTGTGTTGTTGGTTTATGATCGAGCGAATAAATTAATTCGCTGCTTATAAAGCCTGGATCTCCGGGTTTGATTAAGGCAGGAATATTTTGTGAAGGCTGTGCACATGCCTCCAAG
>JANOUH010000412.1:0-11291 GCA_031416795.1 Cytophagales bacterium
AAATGGTCAACCATCATCCTACCAGGGATGAAAAGTAAAAGTCAAGGAACCCTTAATCGTATTTCTTTTAAGATGTAAACAGGAAATTTGATAAAACAGAAGTGAAGAATTTTAAAACGGGTTTTTAGAGACTCCCATAATTTAAATGGGTTCAAATCGTGGTGAAGTTTCAATAAAGACTGAATTCATAACCCGTGTTATCAGTAACATGTGTAATTTTCTTCACAAAGCGTGTAACATGGACTTACGAAAATGAACTGACATTGCAGTGTGGAAATTTATTCACATCTGTTCCGCCAGAAGCGGAAAAATAAAATTATTTACAATGAAAAAGTTAGTTCTGGGCCTGGCGATAGCCACACTATTGTTAGTATTTACTCCAGCACAATCTGAAACCGTGTACGGAGCCAACCCTGTCCCCACAACCAACCCTGCTGAAGCAGCAGCATCAACGGTTTTGATCAACCGGTTAAATGAAATCGATGCCTTGGATAAGTCAACGATGAATGCAACAGAAAAGAGAGCATTGCGAAAAGAAGTACGCACTATAAAAAAAGAACTCAGCACGAGTGGTGGTGGCGTCTATCTTTCTGTCGGTGCCTTATTACTCATCATCATTCTATTAATTGTATTACTATAAAAATTATGAAACGAACAGGTCTTATTATTTTAGTAATTGGTTTGCTCATCACCGTCTTCACTGGATTCAATTACATAACGAGAGAAAAAGTGGTTGATTTGGGCGAATTAGAAATCACGCAGAATAAAAATCACGATATCTCATGGTCACCTATTATTGGTGTGGTGGTAATCGCGATTGGTGGAGGTATTTACCTCGCAGGAATGAGCAAGAAATAATCTTGCTTCAAGGATTATCAGTTTTAACATATTCAACCAAATTACCAAAGACAACAACTTCATGAAAAGATTATTCATAATTACCATTACCATGCTCTCGATCAGTTTGATTCATTTTACGAGCAACGCTCAGGAAACGTATGGCAGAACATTAAATTTAGGATTGGGTGTGGGTGGATATTCGGGTTACTACAAATATGCAGCGCACTCGGTGCCAGTATTTCACATTAACTACGAATTTGACGTGGCAAAGAGTTTCACGTTAGCTCCATTTCTCAGTGTGTATACCTATTCAAACGAGTATTATTGGGGAAATAACAATTATCCTAGTCAGTATTATACCTACAGAGAAACAGTTATTCCAATAGGCGTAAAAGGAACGTTTTATTTCGATGAGTTATTGAAGGCAACTGGCAATTGGGATTTTTATCTAGGTGCTTCGTTAGGTTTTGCGCTAGTTAACGCGAGTTGGGATGCCGGTTATTATGGGGATAAAAAGTATTTCAATAATAAGGGAAATTCTGTTTTTCTGGATATTCATATCGGAACGGAATATCATTTTAACAAACGGATAGGAGCTTTCCTAGATCTATCAAGTGGTATATCTACACTAGGATTAGCAGTACACGGAAAGTAAAATCTAAAAACTAAATATTATGGGCAATCTACTTTATACAATAGCAGTCATATTACTTATTCTTTGGGCTATTGGATACGTTGGATTTAATGCAGGTGGCATTATCCACATCCTTTTAGTCATCGCCATTATTGCGGTGCTCTTTAGGGTTATTCAGGGGAAGAGAATAGGCTGATTGATTTAGTAAGCGACTTTAGGCGATAATCGATAAAATAGTAACATACTTAGGTGTGTTGCTATTTTGTTTTGGATCTCACTTACGCAGACGATACACTTCTTCGATTTTCATACTAATGTTCACTACATCAGTTTGGCGGCATTTTTCATAAGCACTTCACGATTGGTAATAAGTTTATTGAATATGTAATATCTATAAGATTGATGCATCGGTATGTAATACAGTAGTGAGTGACCTTCTTCACCTTTGCGTAGTTAGTAGATATTGATCACTCATTTAAACAAGATAGATTATGAACACAAAGCAAATGAAGACTAGCACACCTTTTCTTATACTGAAAAGAATTTTCGGAGCATTTATGCTAGCCATGTTTTTCATGGCGTGCAGTGATAAAGACGAACAAACCGCCATCTTAAAAGTAAGATTGACCGATGCACCGGGTGATTATCAACAAGTGAATATCGACATACATGGTGTAGAAGTTCACAGCGATTTGGGTGATCAGGCTTCAGGATGGACCACCCTGGCTGTTGAAAGTGGCGTGTATAATCTGTTGGAATTATCCAATGGTTTGGATGTATTATTAGCTGAGAATGAACTGCCTGCCGGAAAGGTTTCACAAATCAGATTGATCTTAGGCGCCAACAACAGTGTAAAGGTAGGGGGACAACTGTTTCCTTTATCTACACCAAGTGCTCAACAATCGGGGCTAAAGATTAAGGTGAATGAGCAATTGATGGCGGGTATCACCTACACTATTTTATTGGATTTTGATGCAGCACGTTCAATTGTTAAAAATGGTAATGGAACCTATAGTTTAAAGCCAGTGATCCGTGCGATTACGGAAGCGAATAGCGGAGCTATTCAAGGAACAGTAACACCCCTGCTGGCTACTCCTGCTGTATTTGTAATGATGGGTACTGACACAGTAGCAACGGCCTACACCAATCCTTTAGGTAAATTCCTGGTAAGAGGTGTGCCTGCGGGAACGTATACAGTCGGCTTCTTTCCTAAAGAAGGATATACACCGATGCAAATTGAAAGTGTTAACGTTACGATTGGCAACGTCACTGATCTGGGTACGGTAGTAATTTTATAATCACAGTAAGTTGGGTTTTGGGTAAAGCGGAGGATTCATTCTTCCGCTTTTTTCTATACAATACGCGTAACCTTAAAAAATGGATTTATGAATCTTAAAAGAATTTTTGGTGCATTACTTACGGTAATTGGCATAGCCGGCCTTATCTATGCAGCAGTGTTATTCGTAAATGCAGGCTCGGGTGCACATACGATTAAAACATTGGCAACCTATGGCATACTCGCACTTTTGTTTTTCGTTTCTGGCATTAGCCTGGTGCGCACTACAAAAGATGAGTCATGAATATTTTTTAAATTACCTGACCTGCTTTCTGTTTATTCAAAAATTAGTAACGTATTAATTTTTTGAAACACGTGATATATGCAATTCTGGAAGGGTAGAATGTAACGCTTTTTATTCAGCATATCTCAATCTTTGTTCAGGTACTAACTATTAACCTTATAATTAACGCAATGAAAGTATTCGGATTAATTACCATTGGAGTCCTGTTATTTTTTTCAAGTACAGCAAACGCCCAGGGTTCGGCACCCATGTGGGGACCTGCCGGTTATACAGAAGGGCGGTATTATTATTTGCCCGGTGTACAATCTTACTATGACATTAAATCGTCAGAGTTTATCTACAATAAAAATGGCACGTGGATTCATAGAGCACATCTTCCAGAACGGAATAAAAACTACAACCTATACAATGGATATAAGGTAGTGATGACGGACTATCGTGGCGATACCCCTTATACCTATTTTAATGATCATAAGAAAAAATATCCAAAGAATTACCGGGGAGGTAAACAAAAAACAATTGGAGAGAATCCCGGCAAGGGAAACTCTGAATCAAAAGGTCATCAGGGAAAGGGACAAAAGAAGAATCATTAAAAAAACTATCATGCGAAATAAAACTGAATTATTAGGGAATTGGAACGAGACGAAAGGAAAGTTAAAACAAAAATTTGCTATACTAACAGATAGTGATGTGTTGCTGGTGGAAGGAAAACAGGATGAATTTATTGGAAGACTACAGATTAAGTTAGGTAAAACAAAGGCTGAGATATACAAACTAATCGCTGAATTGTAGAAATAGGAACAACGTTAGATCAATTGATTTTTGATCAATCCAACGAATATGAAGAAAATACTAATGGTACTGACTGTGCTTGTCTTACTATCGGGTGCGTTTTTTTTAACCAGCGGCAATAGCGCTTCTGAGAAAATTGTAACTCCAGAAGACAAGGTTATGGAGGCTCACATGGATTTATATATCGCGAATATTGCCTACCTGGCTGAAATGGAAACATTCCGACAGGAAACGACAGCAAAAATTGAGGCCAACAATAAAAGTATAGCCGACTTTAATGCACGCGTTGAAACTGAAAAGGAAGAATCAAAGGCAGACTATAAAAGGAAAATAGCCGTACTCGAACAGATGAATACCGACATGGAGAAGAGGTTGGAGGACTATAAATAAAGCTTTTAAAGATTTAACGGAAGCAACGTCAGATAGTAATAGAGCTTTGATAGCGAACGAAACCCATTAAGAAACAAAATGCTTCATCAAAGAAAATGAAAGACGATAATTGAAAGGACTTAAATCCATTAATTTAAAAAAATGAAAGTCAATTTTAGAAATGAACGGCATACAAATCTTTCTTTAGATGCATCACTTCATATTGGTGGTGATGTGGGAGGATCTACGCTCCTTCCTGGTGTTTATAAAGCAACAGATTCAGTAACCATACAGGACGGAGATCTGATACTGGATGCTCAGGGAAATGAGCATGCTGAGTGGATTTTTGAAATAGCCTCTGACCTGATCACGGTTGGTGGACGTGGAGGCAATGTCATTCTTTGTGGAGGCGCCAAGGCGCAAAATGTATTTTGGAGAACGGACCGCATGGCTACCATTGGAGAAGGCACTTCTTTCAAAGGAAATATTTTGTCGAATATGATGAATGACGAAAAGGAAACATTATCCGGTGCGCTCACTGCTATCATGGATCGTTTGCCTTTGAAAAACTGGAATAATTTAGTAATTTTTAAAAGAAGGCCTCGTATGGGATCGGCCCTTTATGGTCAAGGCCTGTAACATCGTACTCACTATCGCCTCCGATTCCACAAACCGAGATTAAATTTTAGTCTACACCTTATCAGGATGGGGATGTACCCATGCTTTCCGATAGCTACGTTGTAGAAGTTGAGTCGCTTCTGCATCACCAATCACTTCTCGTGTCAACGGATTATACGAAAGTGATCTACCAGTCTTCATCGCAATATTTCCTAAAATGCAACTGGCAGTGGAGATGTGCCCTTCTTCAATATCAGCGATTGGTTTTTTATTTTCTTCAATAGCCGCCAGAAAGTTGAGCATGTGAAGACGCGTAGCCGGGGCCGCATGGATTTCAATATCTTTCTCTTTTGTGTCTTCCGGATATTTTTCTCTTTCATAGAGAGCATCACCGTGAATCTTCTTTCCTTTGTCCATTGGTGTGAAATCATATTGATAAGGACTACCCGCTAATGTTCCTTTATCTCCATAGATTTTAAATCCCCATGGATAATCGGGGTCCGTGGAAGCACCCCAGGTTCGGTGCTGCCATACTGCTGTGAGGTTATCAAATTCAAAAATCGCAGTTTGTGTATCAGCAATATTTGACTTGCCTTCTTTCTGCACGTAGATGCCACCGGATGAGGATATTTTTTTTGGCCAACCGAGGTTCAGTTGCCAGCGCACGGCATCGAGCATGTGCACACACATGTCGCCCATGATGCCGTTGCCATACTCCATAAACGCGCGCCACCAGCCGCGATGTGGCAATCCATCGTAGGGCCGGAGTGGGGCAGGGCCCGTCCACATTTCATAGTCCAGGCTATCGGGCACAGTTTGCAATGGCGGATTGCTTGTGCTGCGCATGTGATAGTAGCAAAACATTTCCACGTGTGAGATTTTTCCGAGCAAGCCGGCATCAACGATATTCTTTTTGGCTTCCATTAAATGTGGCGTGCTTCTACGTTGCAAGCCTACTTGCACCGTGCGTTTATATTTTCTTGCGGCCGCAAGCATGGCTTCACCTTCGATCACATCAACGCTGATTGGTTTTTGCAGATAAACATGAGCGCCAGCCTTCAGCGCTTCAAGGGTATTTAGGCAATGCCAGTGGTCAGGCGTGCCGATCAATACAATGTCCGGCTGGTTTTCTGAAAGCATCTTCTGATAATCACTATAAAGCCGGGGTGTTTTACCTGACTTTTGTTTTTTGCTGACCATCGAGGCAGCTTCGTTGAGTAGATTTTTATCCACATCGCAAAGAGCAACCACTTCCACCGGTGCTACCTGCATCAGCCGGAACAAATCACTTTTTCCATACCATCCGGTGCCAATCAAACCCACGCGCCATATTTTTTGTGGATTGAGAATATCCATAGCTTGCGCCCCAAAAGCACTGAGCGCAAGCGTGGCGGTGGCCCCTTTTATAAATTGTCTTCGGTTGATATTAAAGGTATGCATCTTGGGAAAAGTTTTATATAAACGGAAAGGTGAAATTTATCATTTATAATAGAAAGAAGGCATCAATATGAAGTTGATAAATTTAGGAATTCTTTTCAGCAAACATTCACTGGAAACAAAATATCACTATCTTCATGAAGCTTGTAATGGATTAAATATTAAAGTATGAGAGAAAAGTACGACTTAAATTTGGCAGTACTCATTGATGCAGATAATATTCCGTATGCCAATATAAAAGGGATGTTGGATGAGATTGCTAAACTCGGCACCCCTTCTATTAAACGCATTTATGGTGATTGGACAAAGCCAACCATGGTGGGATGGAAACGCGCATTGCTTGAACATGCCATAACACCCGTTCAACAGTACAGTTATACGGTTGGAAAAAATGCCACAGACTCCGCCATGATTATTGATGCGATGGATATTTTACATAGTGAAAAAGTAGATGGATTTTGCCTGGTCTCCAGCGACAGTGATTTTACCAGATTAGCTACGCGTCTTAGAGAATCCGGCATGTTGGTGATTGGGATTGGAGAAAAGAAAACTCCCAATCCGTTCATTGTAGCCTGCGACAAATTTATTTACATCGAAATCATTGCCGCTAAAATCAGTACTAAGGAGACGACCAAAACAACCTCAGCTGCTACACCTGCTCCTAAAAACGAAATAGATTCTATGGATCATGAATTTATTCAATTAGTAAAATCCTCGATAGAGGATTTAGAGGACGAGGATGGCTGGGCATCATTGGCTGCAGTGGGTGGTCTCATCAATAAAAAGAAACCAGACTTTGACCCCCGAAATTATGGATTTTCAAAGTTAACCCCGCTGGTAAAATCCTTAAAAGCGTATGTAGAAGTGGATGAGCGGGAGGTGGGAAATACACACATTAAACATATCTATGTGAGAAATAGAAAAAGCCAGGCCCCCATTAAAAGCAAACGTTAATTAAATATAACTTCACCCCAATATGAAAAAAGTCTACTTCCTTGTAATGGTTGTTCTCGTATCAATTACAACGCACGCTCAAAAGAAAAAGGTAGTGGCTGATACAAGGCTGGCCGGTATTGATGCTGAACTGCAAAAAGTTCTTGAAACCTGGAAGACACCAGGATTTGCAGTAGCAGTAGTGGAGAAAAACAAAGTCGTTTATGCGAAAGGTTTTGGCTACCGCGACTATGAAAATAAAATTCCAGTAACACCCAACACATTATTTGCCATTGGCTCCTGCAGCAAGTCGTTCACGTCTTCGCTATTGGGTATTCTAAAAAATGAGAATAAGCTCGACCTGGATGACAGTCCGCGAAAGTATATTCCGGAATTGAAGTTTTATAATTCGGAAATGGACAACACCATCACCATTCGTGATTTGATGAGCCATCGCACGGGTTTGCCTCGCCATGACTACTCCTGGTATTTGTTTCCCACGGAGTCAAGAGACAGCCTTATTACCCGCATCGCTTTTCAGGAGCCGTTTACCGGGGTGAGAAAAAAATGGTATTACAATAATTTCATGTTCCTCACACAAGGTGTAATTGCTGAGCGCATCACCGGAAAAACCTGGGAAGAAAATGTAGCGGAGCGAATTTTTGCACCACTAAATATGACACGTTCTAATTTCAATATCCCAGCCATGAAGAAGAGTAACGATGCGGCATTTGGATATGAATTGAAAGGGGACACGGCCATTAAGAAAATGGATTATTACAACATTGCCGCCATGAGCCCTGCAGGAAGTATCAATAGCAGTGTGAACGAAATGTCGAATTGGGTGATGACCTGGATTTATGGTGGTAAGTATAAGGGAAAGGAATTGCTGCCATCATCGTATGTGAATGAAGCAATGAGTTCGCAGATGATTGTGGGTGCTGCGTTACCGGAAAAGGAACATACCGACATTCATTTTTCTAACTATGGTTATGGCTGGTTCACCGCTTCTTATAAAGGACACTATCGGGTAGAGCATGGTGGCAATATTGATGGATTCTCAGCAAGTACTTCTTTCTTTCCCAGCGACAGCATTGGTATTGTGGTGTTGGTAAATCAGAATGGATCGAGTGTACCTTCGGTGGTTCGCAATATCATCACCGATCGCATGTTGAAAGTGACGGCAACAGACTGGAATAAAGAATTGAGGGACAGACGTGACAAGGCAATCAAAGAGCAAAAGGCTGCTGCAGCGACAAAGACGTCAAATCAAAAGAAAGGTACACGCACATCTTATCTATATTCTGAATATACAGGCCGCTATGCACATCCTGGTTATGGATCATTTGATGTCATTGCAGAACGCGATTCATTGTTTGCACAATTTAAGCTGAAGAAACTTTGGCTTAAGCATTATCACTACGATGTGTTTGAGGCCCATGAAGTGACCTCGGAAGGAGTTCAAATCAGTGATGAGGATCAACTACTGATAACATTCATTGGAAATGAAAGTGGTGAGGTGAGTAAATTAAGTGTAAAAATGGAAGCAGCACTCGACCCACTTGAATTTAAGCGCACACCTCGTAAAATGGAAGTAGATAAAGCTGATCTGGAAAAATATGTAGGTGAGTATCTGCTTGGCGGGGTGACTTCAAAAATTTATTTAAAAGGAGGTAACACCTTGTTTTTATTTGTTCCGGGGCAACCGGAATATGAATTGTTTGCCACAGGAGTGCATAAGTTCTCCATCAAAAATCTGGAAGGATTTAAAATTGAATTTATTGCAGGAGAGAAAGGTATCACGGATGCGAATTTTATTCAACCTAACGGAACCTTTAAGGCAACAAAAAAGTGAGTTTAGAATAGTCGATTATGGGTATGTGATTCATGTCATGGTTGTTTTATAATTCGATTCCATGACTCAACTTCACTGGGTTCATCAGCTATTTTATTAAGGTTGTTAAAGCGGTCAGGTTTTACGCACGTGACGTTTTTTTATTTATTATTTTCGCACCCACTAATAGAAATTCAAGCCTTCTGTTGCAGGAACAATCTTACCTGTAGCATACGCATGAAGGAAGTTGGGAGAATCAATATGAAAATAAGAACAGCATTAATTCTTTTACTCACGCTATTCAATCACCTTTCAGGGTTTACTCAAAGCGATTTGTTGGCTCTTGCCGATGCGGACTCTGCTTTTGTGAGAAAGCATACCTTACCCAACGACTTGCGTCTGTTTTATGGAGTGCAGGGAAATAATGTTTCCTTGGGAACAACGCGAAGTGGAGATACGCAATTCAATGGAAATGTCTACGCCAATACGAATGATTATGTCGGCATGGGCATTACCTATAAGTGGCTGGATGGTGATCTGAGTTTTTCGTTACCCGGAACTACCTACCTCAACGAGGAGAGGTCTAACCTCACCCAGTTCAAACTGTCCATGAGTTATACTCAGTGGAATATGGTATTCCGCGGTTATTATAGCGAGAGCAAAGGATTGCTTATGTCGGGTGTCGATGATGAATTTCAAAGCACACCTTCCCTGCATGAAGTAAGAATGGGTGTGCAGATAACGTACTTATTCAACAATACCCGGTATTCCTATCGTGCTGCGATGTATCAATCTGAATTTCAAATGAAGACAGCCGGATCCTTTCTCTTGCGGGTGGAACCTTTTTATCGCAATCTGGGAGGCCAAAGCGGCAGCATGATTCCTGCAGCCTATGATCTTCCTGAACGATACGGTGATCAGGCTGGGTTAGAGTACATCAAGGCACCGGGAATATTATTCATGCCGGGATACGGGATCAATATCGCCATACCCAATACGCACTTCTTTATCTCACCGATGGTCTTTGCTGGTGTTGCTTTTAATTCCTACGAGTCGAAAAATGGGAAGGACAGTTACACCAATGTGGAGTACGCAGCAAATTTCAATTTGAATGCAGGTTACAATGGCAGTCGTTATTATTCCAAAATTCAATTTAATTGGGCCGCTGGTTATTCTCCCTTGGATCCTTCTTACTTTACTTCGAACAATCTGATGTTGTCATTATGGGTGGGGATGCGATTTAAGGATGTTGAAAAATTTATTCCAAGGTATTAATCGAAGATTGCCGGATCAAATACACGTTTGAATTTTGCGCTTGATCAATGCTGCTTCTTGAGCAGATGTTGTTTTTGCCATGGCTTTTTCTAAAAACGATTTTGCTATGACAGTATCTCCTTGCAGCAAATAAAAATTACCCATGGCGGTCAAATAAAGATAGTGGTCTTTCAGGCTGGTAATTTTTTCTAGTTCGTGAATCCCAGTTTCAAATGATGTTGCATAGCCCATCGCAATGGCCCTGTTGAAGCTGACCATCGGCCCTGGTTTCAATTCATGGAGTGTTTCATAAAGATTTAATAATTTATCCCATTGAGTTTCTTCAAAGCGTAGCGCAAGGGAATGAATCGAAGCAATGGAAGCTTCCACATGATATTCACTCAGCATACTTCCAACAGAGGCTTTCGATAAGAAGTCCAGCCCTTGTGCAATAAGTGGTTTACTCCATTTCAAGCGATCCTGATCTTCCAGCAAAATGATTTCTCCAAGGTCACTCATGCGGGCTGCAAACCGCGAAGACTGAAGGCACATCAACGACATGAGTGCGTTTACTTTGGGAAGGCTTGTTGCTTTGTGTTGAGCTAGCAGAAAAGTGAGTCGCATGGCTTCTGCACACAAATCTTCACGAATCATGGTATTGCTATGGCTGGAGTGATAGCCTTCATTAAAAAGTAGATACAAAACGTGCAGCACACTATCTAATCGATGAGGCAACTCAAATAATCCTGGCGGCTCGAGTTTAATTTTTTCTTCTTTGATTTTTTCCTTTGCACGGTATATGCGTTTGGCAATGGTCTCTTCAGAAGTAAGAAAAGCATTCGCAATTTCGCCCGCACTCAATCCTCCCAATGTTTTTAATGTTAATGCGATTTGCGATTCAAGCGGAATGGCTGGATGACAGCAGGCGAACATCATGCGCAACACACTGTCCTGAATTTCATCTTCATGAAATAATACTTCGCTGGGTGAAGATAAGTCC
>JANOUH010000413.1:0-2911 GCA_031416795.1 Cytophagales bacterium
TCTTTCAAAATGGCTAAGACAAATATTCCTGCCTCTGATTGATAACACACTCTGTGAAGCTCCTGCTGGAAAGGTCACCCATTACCAAATACTTAGATCTTTGCTATGCTTAAGTTAACGACTATGGTGGGGACACAGACCATGCAAAAGTTTTCATTGAGGTTAGATGGTATTTTTTTCGATTGCTCTTCGGGCATTCTCGCCACATGCATTGATCACATAGATGAGTGACGCAAAGCGTGGGTCTTTTGTAAAACCTTGTTTGAAGCGATGATAAATCTGCTGACAGATCACCCCTACTTTAAAAGCACCAAACGCATAATAGAAAACGATGTTGTCAACGGGTACACCTGATTGCTGTTGATAATACTCCACAGTTTCCTTGCGTGTGAAATTTCCTGGCATCCACGTAAGGTTGAATGGTTTTAATGCATCCGGATCACTTCCTTCTGCCCAATATGCGAGTGTCGTTCCTAAATCCATCAATGGATCGCCCACCGTGGCCATCTCCCAATCGAGAATGGCAATGATGTCGGTAAGATCGTTGGAATTCAGCACGAGGTTATCATACTTAAAATCATTGTGGATGAATGATGTTCTTGCTGTTGCTGGAATATTTTTTTGCATCCATGCAGCTACTTCATTCATCGAAGTGATGTCATCGGTCTGTGCATTCGCATAACGTTTTGTCCAGCCTTCTACTTGGCGTTGCACGTAGCCTTCGGGTTTGCCAAGTGTATCTAATCCAGAAGTATGAATGTCGATCTGATGCAACTTCACCAATTGATCAATCGTTGCTTTTGATAATGAGCGGAATGCTTCTTCACTTACTGTCAAATCCTTCGGCAATCTGTTTCTGAGAATAATTCCTTTCACGCGTTTCATGAGATAGAATTTTACTCCCATCACATTTTCATTTGTACATAAATGAATGGCATCCGGCACTTTCGTGAAACCGGCTTCGTGTAGTTTAGTCAGCACGGTAAACTCGCGCTCCATATCATGCGCTGATTTGATGTTGGCGCCAAACGGTGGTCTGCGCAACACATATTCATGGTCGCCCGCTTGTACAAAATACGTGAGGTTGGAGTAGCCTCCAGGAAATTGCCTGATCAAAATCTCTTTATCGAAGCCCGCCACTTTATCGCGCAGGTAATCCTGCAACTTAAGCAAGTCAAGTTCTTCGCCTGGACGAATGAGGGTGGGTTGATCAATCATGAATGCATGTATTTTTTCAGAATTGATTTTGCCAGCGAAGTCTTGTGCACTTCATCCGGCCCATCGTAAATACGCGCTGCCCGCTCATGACGATACCAGAATGAAAGCAACGTATCATCGGTAACACCCAATCCACCATGCACCTGAATGGCGCGGTCTACTACTTTCATCAGCACATCCGCTACAAAAAATTTGATGGTGGAAATTTCATCTTTGGCTGCTTTGGCTCCTTCCTTATCAATCTTATGAGCGGCATTTAATACCAATAATCGCGCAGCATTAATTTCAGCACGACTTTCCGCTATCCAGAACTGAACCATTTGTTGTTGCGCCAATACTTTTCCTTCTTTCACTTGTCGCACTACGGCACGTTTACACATCATGTCAAAGGCACGTTCGCAGATGCCAATCCATCGCATGCAATGATGAATGCGGCCCGGACCCAATCGTGCTTGTGCCAAGGCAAAACCTTTTCCTTCTTCACCAATCAGATTCGTCACCGGCACTTTGCAATTCGTAAACTGTACTTCGCCATGACTGAGGTAATCTTCACCCACATCACCCATGATGGGAATGTTGCGAATTAATTTATAGCCCGGATTATCCAGCGGCACGACAATCATACTCGCACGCAGATATGGATTTTCATTTTTTAGATCCGTAAGCGCCATCACGATGGTGAATGATGCTCCATCCGCAGCAGTAGTAAACCATTTATGTCCGTTGATGATGTAATGATCGCCTTCACGCACAGCGGTCGTTGCCATATCTACCGGATTTGATCCTGCAAACTCAGGCTCTGTCATCGCAAAGCATGAACGAATGTCTCCATGCATTAATGGCTTCAGATATTTTTCGTTCAATTCTGCGGTAGCGAACTGATGCATCAATTCCATGTTGCCAATGTCGGGCGCATTGCAATTAAAAATATAATGACCGAGTGGCGATGTGCCCAACACCTCACTGATGTGTGCAAAATCGGTAAGCGATAACCCGACACCCCCATCATGTTCAGATAAATGAGGTGCCCACAATTTTCTTTCCTTGGCTTTCGCGCGAAGCGACTTCAACAATGGAAGTGATTCGCGAAAAGGATGTGTGAGGATGTGCAACTCAACGGGATAAACTTCTTGTTCCAGAAATAATTTGTATTGAGGAAGGAGCGCTTTGACTTTCTCGCTATAAAATAAATCGAGCATATACCAATCCATTAAATTGTGAAACCACCATCAGCCGTAAACACACTGCCTGTAGAATAAGCTGAGGCATCCGAAGCTAAATACAAGGCCAGCGTGGCAATCTCTTCGGGTGTGCCTACGCGTTTGATCGGCAACATCTTCATCATCGTGTGCATAATTTTGTCATTACTCCATAGGGCTTCGCTGAATTTGGTCTTGATGAGTCCCGGACAAATCACGTTCGCACGGATGTTATCTTCTCCCCATTCTTTGGCCATTACTTTGGTCAATGAAATCAAAGCGGCTTTGCTTACGCTGTAAATTCCCAAACCGGGCTCGGGTCTTAATCCTCCGATAGAACTGATGTTGATAATCGATCCTGATTTTTTTTCTTTCATGAATGGATAGCACTTCTTCGCCAACTCGAAAGGGCCTTTCACATTCACGTTCATGATTTTATCGAAGGCACTTCCATCCGCATCAGCGATCGGACCAAATATCGGATTGGCCGCAGC
>JANOUH010000414.1:0-9304 GCA_031416795.1 Cytophagales bacterium
TCTTTCAAAATGGCTAAGACAAATATTCCTGCCTCTGATTGATAACACACTCTGTGAAGCTCCTGCTGGAAAGGTCACCCATTACCAAATACTTAGATCTTTGCTATGCTTAAGTTAACGACTATGGTGAAGACACAGACCATGGATTTCATGAAGCCGGTGCCAAGCATTGCAATTTTCATAAATAGTAGAATTTAAAAATTTCTTTAACCTGAGTTATTTGTTTTTAGTAATTCATTACGTGTTCATTGATGGTCTGTGAAGACACAGACCATGGATTTCATGAAGCCGGTGCCAAGCATTGCAATTTTCATAAACAATTTAAATTTTTAAGGAAGTGATGCATTTGATTTAGTCTATTCATTAAGCATTTATTGATGGTCTGTGAGGGCACAGACCATGGATTCAGTCGGCATAAAAGCGGCCGATGAAGCCGGTGCCAAGCATTGCAATTTTCATATTACATCATTGTTAGTTATTGGTTGTTCGATACTTGTGATCACTCTGTTCTCATTCGACCAACGAATAACCAACAGCGATCAACCATTATTAAGCTGCTTTAATCTCCTTCTTCTCCTTAAAGAAGAAAATAAAATAAACCATTACGCCCACGGCAATATAAGCGGGCACAAACCAGATCTCTTTCCATTGATGCACCCCATCAATCGTGTAATAGTCAGTGGCAAAACCCGAGAACCAGGTGCCGATGAACATACCAACACCATAAGTAGCGAATGTGAATAAGCCTTGCGCAGCATTTTTAATTTTAGCTCCTGCCTTCTTTTCGGTGTACATATATCCGGTGACGAAAAAGAAGTCATAACAAATTCCGTGAAGGATAATGCCCGCATACAGCATCCATAGATTTGCATCGGCATTGCCAAAGGCAAAGCATACATAGCGAAGCACCCATGCCGTCATTCCCAATAACAACATATTCTTTACTCCAATGTTGTTGAATAAAAATGGGATCGCCAGAATAAATACGGCTTCGGATACCTGACCGAAAATCATTTTGCCTGCGGCATTATCCATACCTGCTTCGTTCAGGAAGAGGTTGGCAAATCCGTAATAAAATGAAAGGGGTATGCACACCAGGATGGCAGCAATGAAGAAAATTAAATAGGGCTTGTCTTTAAAGAGCACAAATGCCTCGGTGCCAATCGCACTTTCAGTTTTCGTTTCAGGTATTTTTCCTTTGGGTGGTGTGTGTGGTAATATAAAACTGATTACACCTAATGATAAAGAAGCGATGGCTGCCATTTCAAAAGTGTGCTGTGTTTTTTCGATGCCCAGGTTGCCGATCATAAATCCAGCAACGATCCAACCCAATGTTCCAAATACGCGTATCCAGGGAAATTGCTTACCGGGATCGGTCATCTGCTGAAAGGCAATACTATTGGAGAGTGCGATGGTGGGCATATACAACAACGAGTAAACAACAATCACCCAATAGAAAGCAGTGTTATCCGTAATCTGTATGGCTATGTAAAGCAACACGGCTCCTAAAATATGAAGCACGCCCATGATGCGTTGGGCTGCAAAGAAACGGTCGGCCACCATGCCCACAAAAAATGGAGAGATCATGGTGGCAATAGCCAAAGCACTATAAGCTGCACCAATTTGCACTCCGCTTGAATGCAGAAACTCTGACATGTACGTTCCCATCGTTACATACCATGCACCCCAGATGAAGTATTCAAGGAGCATCATCACAGATAATTTAGTGAACACAAGAGGTTTCATAGAGAAGGGTTTAATACACGTTTAGAAAGATAGTAAACGGATTTAGTAATTGCGAAGTGTGATCCAGCATTTTATCTGGACGGCAAGTGAAAACCCAACCTGCAAAACTTTTTAATTTTCGAAGGGTCGGTATTTAGACTCCGTGAAAATTTCCTTCACGTCTTTTACTTTCATAAGCTGCGGAAGTGTAAGGTCAGAATTCCTTTCAGCATACTTATTTACAATTTGCCAGCCTACCCATGTGCCAATGCGGCCGGGTGCCTGATCGCCAATCTCATAGGTCTTTGGCCTCTCAGCAATGTAGCGTTGCTTCATTTGCTGACTGGTGGAATAAAACGCTTCATCTTCCACCAATTTTTTCCAGATCATATCCTGATTGGCACGGGCTCCTGCCATTTCTTCTACAGTATATCCGATGAAAACACTATCAGGCACACACGGCATCATATGCTTGGCAAAGTAATACGCCTTTCCATAGGTGATCATTTCTGCGAGCACGGTACGATCACTTAAATCGGTTTCATTATAGCGGTTATCAATGCCATACAACAACATGATGGAGGGCACGATGAAATTTTTGTCATACCTGCGCAGCATATACTCATACATGTTGGGTCTGAAGCGGGCATTTTGGCCGAGGTAATAATCAAGGCCGATGATGATCAGGGAGTCGCTCACAAACATATCGCTCTCAAGACCGGTGATCACGGTTTGCACGCGTGGAATTTGAAAATCAGGATAATAAGATTTGATATTGGTGAACGCTACGGTTAGTTCTTCTTTTAACTGGGCTCCATTTCCAAATACGTTTTTTGTTTCCAGCAACAACGTGTCGAGGTGTGGATTGCTGAAGCGATGATACAATTCATTGATAAAAACCGAATCGCCTGGATACGCCTGCCGGTTAAAGAAATAATCGCGCATGGTGGTATTGTGCGAAAAGAAATCTACTAACTCTTTCTTACTGTTAATTGCCGGAAGAGCGTCTTCCAATGATTCGAACTGCAAATCAACTGTAATACCCTCTGTGCTTGGTGCATACACACATTCCTCCTGCACACTATTTTTGCAAGAAGAAAAAACCATGGTGAAAAGAAGGAAAACAAACACCAACCGCATAGCTTCTAAAAATTTAATGTTGCGAAGATGTGGAGAAAATCGATGTAGAACAATGAGAATAATCATCGATTAGCGTGCTCATGCAATTGCAATTCTTGAGCGATATGCAGAATTTGCATCCTTAAATTTTTCTACGTGTCTTCAAAACCAAAACATATAGCCGTGGCCGGAAACATTGGCTCCGGAAAAACCACACTGGCTGAAAAACTTTCCAAACATTACGGATGGACTCCGCTCTACGAATCGGTGGATCATAATCCTTACTTGCGTGATTTTTATGATGACATGACGCGTTGGGCATTTCACCTTCAAATATATTTTCTCAACAGTCGCTTCAACCAGGTGCGTCAGATCCGCGAAAGCGAAAGAACCATAATACAGGACCGGACCATTTACGAAGACGCTCACATCTTTGCAGCCAACCTCCGCAAGAGCGGGCACATCAACGAGCGCGATTATCAAAGTTATCTGGATATCTTCAACTCGATGATCAGCTTTGTGCAACCTCCTGATTTATTGATTTATTTGAAAGCCGACATCCCTAAACTGGTGCAGCAAATTCAAAAACGTAATCGCGATTTTGAATTCAACATTAAACTGGATTACCTGAGAACATTGAATGAACACTATGAAGAGTGGATTGGTGGATATAAACTCGGTAAGTTGTTGGTGATCGATGTGAACAACATGGACTTCGTAGAACGTGTCGAAGATTTTTCTGATATCGTCAACAAAATTGAGTTAGAGCTTAACAGTTTGTTTAGTTAATGAAAGCACTCACCTTCCACGGTAAACACAACATTCAATACGAATCGATTCCCGATCCTGAAATTATACAGCCTACGGACGTCATTGTGAAAGTAAAAGTATGCGCGATCTGCGGATCAGATCTGCACGCTTATCACGAACATGAAAAAGGGCTCGATCATGGCACTGCGATGGGTCATGAGTTTAGCGGAGAAATTGTGGCGTTAGGAAAAGAAGTCAAAAGTCTTCGAGTTGGCGACCTGGTGATGAGTCCGTTTACTACGAGTTGTGGTAATTGTTTTTATTGCAACATCGGATTGACTTGTCGTTGTGTGCACAGTCAATTGTTTGGCTGGCGCGAAAACAATCACGGACTTCATGGCGGTCAGGCCGAATTAGTACGCGTGCCCTTAGCGGACTCATCGTTGATGAAAATACCTGAAGGAATTTCATTGGAAGAAGGATTACTGTTGGGCGATATTTTATCCACCGGCTTCTTCTGCGCGAAGCAAGCCGGGATTAAGCCGAAGAATACCTATGCGGTAATCGGATGCGGGCCTGTTGGCCTCCTCGCTATTTTAGGTGCGATTGAATATGGTGCGGAAAAAATATTCGCTATTGACACGGTGCCAGAACGATTAACGATGGCACAAAAATTTGGAGCATCGGTAATCAATGCAGCTCATCAAAATGCGATTGACATCATAAGAGAAGAAACCGATGGCCGTGGTGCCGATGCAGTCATGGAGGCCGTGGGCAATTCTGCTACCAATCGATTAGCGTATGATTTAATACGACCCGGTGGAATTATTTCTGCTGTGGGCGTGTGCACCGATTTGCATTTACCTTTTTCTCCTACCGATGCCTACCATAAAAATCTTACCTATAAAGTGGGTCGTTGTCCTGCGCGCTTCATGATGGAGCAATTGGTGCCCATGGTGCAGCAAAAAAAATACAACATTACTTCTATTATCAGTCATCGTCTGAAATTAAGTGAAGGCGTACACGGCTACGACATCTTTGCCAATAAGAAAGATGATTGTTTGAAGGTGGTGATGGAGTTATAAGTTTGTATCAAAATAAAGAGCATGACATCCCGAAGAAAATTCATAAAAGCAGCAGGCCTTCTGGGTAGTTTCACCACGCTGCCTTTGTTAAGTCAGGGATTCTCTTCCAATGAATCTTTTTCTCCTCCTGATTTTCGAAATGCATCCAGTGATGATGAATTATTTGCCATGGTCAGGCAGCAACTGCTCGTTCCCGCAAATCGAATTTATTTGAATACCGGCAGCTTAGGCCCATGCCCTGTTCACATCATCGATGCCATCCACGCAAACACACGACAACTGGAAATGAATCCCGTTGAAGAAAACTGGGGGCCTCTGGGAAATCAAATGGAGTTGGTAAGAAAGAAGGTCGCTGACTTCATTCATGCCGATGTAGAAGAAATTGTGTTGACCAGAAACACAACAGAAGGGCTCAATCTAATTGCACAATCATTACAACTCAACGAAGGCGATGAAATTATTACGACTACTCTGGAGCACGGTGGTTGTGAAGTGGGGCTTGATTTTTTAGTAAAGACAAAAGGTGTCGTGATCAAAAAAATTGAACTCCCATTACCAGGCAAAAGCGTAGAGGAAATTGTACGTGCAATTGAGAAAAGTATCTCTTCAAAAACAAAGGTGTTGATGTTAAGTCATGTGAATACCATCACTGGCTTACTCATGCCTTTCGCAGAAATTGCCAAGATCACCCAGGCCAAAGGAATATACTTGATTGCCGATGGAGCGCAAGCGCCTGGCCTTACCAAAGTAGATGTAAAAGCATTGGGTGTAGATGCATATTCTGCCAGTGGCCATAAGTGGTTGATGGGGCCTAAGGAAACTGGCTTTCTTTATGTGAGCAAAAAATTTCAGGACAAAATTCAACCGGTATTACCTTTTCCGGATCTACTGCTTACTCTGCTTCCTCTGGAACTCGCAATGTGGCTACTATGATAGGGTTTGGATTAGCGATTGACTTTCACACCAGCATTGGCACCGATAAAATTCAACACCGCACCCTGCAGTTAGGAAATTATTGCCTCTCAGAATTAAAAAAATTAAAAGGCCTAAAAATAATCAGTCCGGAGGGCAGATCGCTATCCACTGGCATTGTAAGTTTCTCGTTAGATATCATGACGAATACAGACATCTTTAACAAGCTAAAAGAACAGGATATTATTGTGAAACTTCTTACGCAACATAACGCCATTCGCATTTCCTGTCACATGTTTATTTCTAAGCAGGATATTGATGCGTTTATTAAAGCGTTGAAACCAATGTTATAATATTTAAGATGCGTCCTCACTGTTAATCTTCTAAAAATCCCATCGAAAAATTCAACCAGCGACCGGTGAATATGATAATTCATGGCATGTGCCGACAAATTCTTACTATTTACAATCGCAAAGTATTCGGATTTAATTCATATTTGAAACATGGTTGGCAATGATATGAATGATTTTAAGTGGTTCAAATTCAACGGAAGAGTTTTACATGAAGAAAATAATCAATTTAATAACACTGCTAACCCTATTATTTATTTTCAACAATTGCAACAAGGACCTTGTAGTAAAGTTGAATGAACCTCCGGTAGCACAAGCGGGGCTCGACCAAACCGTAATATTGCCTACTAATTCGGCCGCACTCAACGGAGAAGAATCCATCGATCCCGATGGTACTATAAAGAAATATGAATGGAGCAAGGTGTCTGGCCCGGCACAATTTTTAATAACCAGTCCATCAGAGAAGTCTACCACAGCTAATCAATTGGCGGTTGGTGAATATGCCTTTATCTTAACCGTAACGGATGATAGAGACAGTATTGCCACGGATGATGTAAAGATAACGGTGACATCACCTGCAGCCTCTCCATCTACGATAACCAGCTTTACTCCAACATCCGGATTAGTGGGAGCCTCTGTAACGATTACCGGTAAGAATTTCATCGCACCTGTTATTGTCGCGTTTAACGGCACGACTGCAATGGTCTCCCATGTTACTCCAACTACGATTACTACCTCCGTTCCAAATGGTGCAATGAGTGGATCAATCACAGTAACATCGATGGGTAAGAATGTATCGACTATCACAAACTTTACCGTGACAGCTGCCATAGTACCTACCGCAACAACCGGTGAAGTTTATTTCCAGGGAAATATGGACAACGTAACCATTTCCCCAAATTCAAATAGATCCGCGCTGCTTTTTAATGGATGGGATGCATTAAAAACTCACCCGTACGTAAGCGAATTTTACCTTGATAATATCACGAGTAGCAATACCAATTCTAATCAATTTGCCTATCAGGAAATTGTACCAGATCCTGTTAATCCCAATATAAAAGTAATGAATGCGGTAGTCGTTGATGATGATCCGAACGAAGTGGGTACCACCAGAGCTCAAGTAACCTTAGGATTTAAAGATGGTGTTGATCTTTCGGTTTATCATACGTCACACAGAATGTATATTAATCCTGATGTTAAATTTATTGAGACCTATTCATCGTCCATTACCTGGTTTGTGTTATCTGAAATATGGGCCGAGGATGGTGTAAGATCTGGAATATTTCCTGATGGTGATGTAGCTGGTTCAGCAAGATGGGGATTTACGCTTAAAAAAGCAGCGGGGAGCGGACAACCCTTATTCTGGAGAATACGGGCAGAATACATGCAACCCGAAAACATTGCCTATAACGGCATCTGGACTTATGAAAATCGCACTGTTCCTATTCCATTTGGAAAATGGTTTACACTTGATATCTATTTAAAAAGAGGTGACTCCGCAAATGGTAAGTATAAAATAACAATGACCATCGATGGCCAACAACCTGTTGTTTTATTTGATGTGACGGGTTCAACCATTTATCCTGATCACCCTGAATTACAATTAAGCTACTGGCAGAATTTCAAACTCTATTTGGATGACCCTTATCTCGACTATATGAGAAATAACAACAAAAAGTTATCCGTCTCCTATAATGATTTTAAGTGGTTTAAAAATTAAATAACAAACTTCAGAACCATTTGCCCTTCCGATGGTTGTCCTCACGTAATATAGATGTACTAAAACGTTAAAGATGTTACAATTTAGAGAGTCATCTTTACTGAAGTAAATTTAGCCTCACTGAAAAAAATACCTTTCTAAAATTACTCAACGAAGTATACAACCAGTGAACGTTGAATATGATAATCCATGGCAAAACCGTAGCTGTTACCATCACGAATGATTTACATTTATTTTTCTATGAAATGGTTGAGCTCAGTCTTCAAATAATTTACGGTGCCATCAAAACAACAACTTACATGAAAAAAATCGGTATTTTTTTATTACTCTTATCAACCCTTTCACTATTCAATTATTGCACTGATCCCGCTTCAGAGTTGAATAGCTCAACCTCTGCCAATGCCAGGGTAAAGGGGGCTCCCCCTTCTATCGCGGGTTTTTCACCAACATCTGGATTAATTGGAGCCTCTGTAGTGATTACGGGGAAAAATTTTGTGGCCCCTGTCACGGTCGCATTCAATGGCACAGCTGCAGTGGTCTCCAATGTAACGGCAAATACGATTACCACTTCCGTTCCAAATGGGGCAACGAGTGGTCCAATCACAGTAACATCGAAGGGGAGAAATGTAACGTCTACGACTGACTTTACAATGACAACGAATGCGGTGATTTTAGTACCTCCTATAACAACAACAACAACAGGAGAAGTTTATTTTCAGGGAAATATGGACAATGTGACCATTACTTCTAATTCAAATAATTCTAACTTATATTTTAACGGATGGGATGCACTAAAAACTCATCCCTATATAAGAGAATTCTATCTTGATAATATCACAAGTAGCAACACAAATTCTAATCAATTTGCCTATCAGAAAATTGTAGCGGACCCCGTCAACCCAAATATAAAAGTAATGAACGCAGTGGTCGTTGATGATGATCCCAACGAGGGGGGCACCACCAGGGCTCAAGTAACAATGGGATTTAAAGATGGTGTTGATCTTCCGGTATATCATACTTCGCACAGAATGTATATGGGTCCAGACGTAAAATTCATTGAGACCTATTCTTCGTCTATTACATGGTTTGTATTATCCGAAATCTGGGCCGAAGACGGCATAGCATCTGGAATATTTCCTAATGGTGATGTCGCTGGCTCGGCAAGGTGGGGATTTACGCTTAAGAAAGAAGCAGGAAGCGGACAACCCTTATTCTGGAGAATTCGGGCCGAATACATGCAACCCGAAGTCCTTGCCTATAACAATATCTGGACTTATGAAAACAGAACCGTTCCTATTCCTTATGGCAAATGGTTTACATTGGATATCTACATGAAAAGAGGTGATTCATCCAATGGCAAGTACAAAATAACAATGACCATCGATAGTGAACAACCTATCGTATTATTTGATGTAACCGGCTCAACCATTTATCCCGGTCACCCCGAATTACAATTAAGTGCATGGCAGAATTTCAAACTCTATTTAGATGACGCCTATCTGGACTATATGAGAAGTAACAATAAAAAAATAGATGTTTACTATAATGACTTCAAGTGGTATAAAAATTAAAAAAACAACATACCCACTCTAATGGATAAGGGGTCCTGTATCATGGAGATGCAGGACCCCTTATTGTTTATG
>JANOUH010000415.1:0-3991 GCA_031416795.1 Cytophagales bacterium
GAAAAATCGATCAATCTATTTTCTAGTTCTTTGCTATTCATAATTTACAATTGTCAGCCAATCTTAAATCAAAAATCACAATTCAACAATCGCAAATCGAAGACAATCTCCTTTTGAATCCATTTGGATTTTAGAGTAGTGAGTTGTGATTTTAAATTCGTGATTTCTTGTTTGAGTTTTGTTTTATTTCACCCCTTCATCCGGCAATATCTCAATATCCCTGATCAACACTTTTTTCGCTATGGCTTGACCTGTTTTGGTTGCAGCTAATCCACCCAGTGCCGTTTCTTTATAACGGGTTTCCATACTGGCACCAATCTCACCCATAGCTTCAATCACTTCATCTACGGGAATGACACTGCTTACATTAGCGATTGCAATTTGTGCTGAGCTGTTTGCAATCGCAGCGGCACTTGCATTTCGCACTACGCAAGGAATTTCTACCAATCCAGCAACGGGATCACAAACTAATCCAAGCATGCACTGAACGGTAATGGCAACGGCATTAAATATCTGATCAATATCGCCACCTAAACAATATACAATTGCACCTGAACCCATAGCGGCCGCTGTTCCTGTTTCTGCCTGGCAACCACCCACTGCACCCGAAATGCTTGCCCTTTGTTCCATGATGAGAGCAATGCCTGCTGCAAGTAACATGGCCTCTAAAATTTTCTGATCATCCACGTCATGAATTTCCTGAAGCGTGAAAAGAACACCAGGCATAATACCCGAAGCACCTGCAGTGGGTGCAGCAACGATTCTTCCCATGCAAGAATTAACTTCTTTGGCAGCAAGTGCACGTGAGATCAGGTTTTGAAATTCTTTTGATAAGACCGTTACCGGATGATTGTAAACTTTCTTCGCGCCATTGTTGATCATGCCTGAGCGCGAAGTCATGTCTTCAGTAAGTCCTGTTTGCACAGCCTCTTTCATGACCGTCCATGCTTTTCCAAGACCATCCCAGATTTGCTGTTCGGTGCGCCCTTTTTGTTCTTTCTCATAATCCAACACGGCCTGTATGATGGAAATATTTTTTTCTGCACAATGATTTTTCCAACCCTCGAACGAATCAAACAAAAAAGCCATAATGATTTTTTTACGAAGTTCGACTGTAAAACAGTGCTTTTCAAACGTTTGAATGAATATTTTAGATATGAATCGTATGCATTTAAGCTGTTTATGTAAAGTGGCTTTTTCCGTTTGTTAAATAATGCGTATTTGAAGGTTGATGATTGTATTGATCCAAAACCATTAACGTATTACATAATCATGAAGATTTTTATTATTTCATTCTTACTGCTGGTAAGTCTTACCGCATTCTCACAAACTTCGGATGAAGCTATGATCAAGCAAATCTTTGATCAGGCCTTAAGCAAAGGCAAATCATATGAAATGCTTTATGATCTTTCAGTGAATGTTGGTCCACGTCTTTCCGGTTCGCCTGGAGCAGCAGCGGGAGTAGAGTGGAGCCGCAATGCCATGAAGCAATTGGGATTTGATTCAGTGTGGCTTCAACCGGTGATGGTGCCACATTGGGTGCGTGGTGAAAAAGAAATTGGTAGAATCATTTCGAAACGTGCTGGCACCGTGACGGTGAATGTGTGCGCATTAGGCGGATCCATTGGCACAGGTTCATCGGGCATTTCTGCCAATGTAATTGAAGTAAAAAGTTTTGATGAATTGAAATCCCTTGGGGCCAAAGGTGTTCAAGGAAAGATTGTCTTCTTTAATCGCCCGATGGACCCAACCAAGATCAATACGTTTGGCGGTTATGGTGGCGCTGTGGATCAACGTGCCAATGGTGCATCTGAAGCTGCAAAGTTAGGGGCAATTGCTGTTCTGGTGAGATCCATGGGTTCTAATCTTGAAGATTATCCTCATACAGGTGGTATGCGATACGCTCCTGATGTGGCCAAAATTCCAGCGCTGGCAATCAGTACGCGCCATGCTGAATTGCTCAGTCAACATTTGAAAGACGAAAAAGATCTTACCTTTTATATGGAGAACCACAGTGAAACATTGGAGGATGCACCTTCATTTAATGTGATAGGTGAAATCAAAGGCACTGAATTTCCTAATGAATTTATTGTAGTGGGAGGTCACCTTGATTCATGGGATCTCGCACAAGGTGCACATGATGATGGTGCAGGATGTGTACAATCTATTGAAGTGCTCCGCTTATTTAAACAGATGGGCTACAAACCAAAGCATACTATTCGTGCCGTCATGTTTATGAATGAAGAAAATGGTTTGCGTGGAGGAATGAAGTATGCTGAAGAGGTAGAAAGAAAAAAAGAAAAGCACATTGCAGCGATTGAATCCGATCGGGGAGGTTTTGTGCCTCGTGGTTTCACGGTTCCTACTGAAGCGAAAGCAAAGGAACGCGTCCGTAGCTGGAAGCCATTACTCGAACCTTACGGACTTTCAGATTTCAGCCAGGAAGGTGGTGGTGCTGATATTGGTCCGCTGGCACCACAAGGCGTTGCTTTGATTGGTTTCTTGCCCGACTCACAGCGCTACTTCAATTATCATCATACTGCCGAAGACACGATCGATAAAGTTGACAAACGTGAACTCGAATTAGGCTCAGCTTCCATGGCAGCATTGGTGTATCTGATTGATAAGTATGGATTGAAGTGATCGTACTTAAAATTGTTATAATGAAAAGACCAGTACTTTATATTTTCCTTCTTCTGATTTTTATCTCGTGCGAGAGTCCTTCACCACATAAAGGTTGGAGAGCTTATCGTGGCGATGATGGTATCAATGCTTACTCGCAATTAGATCAGATCAATAAGGAAAATGTAAATCAACTTCAGGTTGCATGGACATATCGCACTGGCGATCATACTGATTTTTCTAAAATAGAATGCAATCCCATTGTCATTGATCGAATTCTCTATGGTGTATCTGCCAAGATGAAAGTCTTTGCTTTGGAAGCGAATTCCGGAAAAGAACTTTGGGTATTTGATCCCTTTGAACCAGGCAGTAAAGAAGGTGGTTTTAATCGTGGCCTTACCTATTGGGAAGATGGTGATGAAAAAAGGATTTTAGTTTGCGCAAAAAATAAGTTGATCGCGTTGGACGCACTTACAGGAAAACCCTTTTCCAATTTTGGTGAAAATGGTTTTGTTGATTTAAGAAAAGGTCTTCGCAACGATATAGATTTTGAAAAATATGATGTGACCAATACCTCTCCGGGAGTTGTTTATGAAGATCTCATCATTGTTGGTTCATCACTGAAAGAAAATTATGAGGCACTCTCCGGTGACGTTCGTGCCTATGATGTACGCACCGGAAACTTGCGATGGACTTTTCATACGATACCTCATCCGGGTGAGTTTGGTTTTGACACATGGTCTGAAGAAAGTTATAAAAACATTGGAGGCAGTAACGCCTGGGCAGGATTAAGTATTGATCGGAAGCGAGGATTGGTGTTTGCTTCAACCGGTGCACCAGCTTTCGATTTTCATGGAGGCGAACGCAAGGGCCAAAACTTATTTGCAAATTCCATCATAGCGATTGAAGCAGCAACAGGAAAACATGTTTGGCATTTTCAAACTTCGCATCACGATCTGTGGGATTACGATCTGCCAACACCATCTAATTTAACGACTATAAAAAAAGATGGGAAAGAGATTGATGCTGTAGTTCAAATAACCAAGCAAGGATTAGTATTTATGTTGGAGCGTGAGACAGGCAAACCGATTTATCCAATAGAAGAAAGACCGGTGCCGCCTTCCATCATGTCAGATGAATCAGCGTGGCCTACACAACCTTTTCCAGTAAAGCCATTGCCACTTACGCGCACAACATTTGATGAAAGCATCATCACCGACATCTCGCCAGAATCTCATGATTTTATTAAAGCCGAGGCAAGTAAATATTCATGGGGAAGTATTTATCAACCACCGAGCTTGCAAGGAATTATTCAGTTACCTGGCTTTAGAGGTGGCGCTGAGTGGAGTGGTGGCGATTGCGGCGGGAC
>JANOUH010000416.1:0-12152 GCA_031416795.1 Cytophagales bacterium
GCAAAAGAGAAAGCCAGAATTGAACAGGAACAAGCAGCCACACTTCTTAAACAAAGAGAAGAAGAAGCGAAGAAAAGAGATGCTGAAGAAAGGGCAAGAAGAGAAGCCGATCTAAAATCAAATAGCGCAAAGCCGAAGGAGATGGCTACCGAATCCAGGTTGAACTCATACTTTGAAGCCATCGCCAGCTCAAGCAATGTTACTTCTGCCAACAACAGCATTAGCGAGGCACTTGCCTTATTCGCCTCACCAGAAACACCGGTGCTGATTATCATCAGTGAAGAGGGCGATCAAAAAGATTATGATCGACCTACTACGATCAAAGAGTATCTTAATTACCTAAAAGATCAAAAGAAGAACTCAAACACGATATCAACTTTGAAGGTGGACAGCACAGGTAAAATCACGGAAGTAGAACTAAAGAAGCCCTTATAGTCTCAGTTTTACAATTTAACACTTCACAATAACTATAAATGAAATAATAATGAATATCACACATTCTAAATACTGGTTCGTTTTGCTTTCTGGTTTGACGATCATAGGAACTCTTCAAGCACAGACGGATGACGTAAGCCCAAAGAGAAAGCAAGCTATTGATTCACTGGCCATGGAAAAAGTCAGGGACTTAAGTAAATACATCAGCATCATCGGCAATAAAAAGACAGCCTTCTCCGAAGCTACACGTGTGATGGATCGGGCCGAAGAATTGTTCGCACCAGGAAGTGAGATGGGCGTGTCCTCTTTGAATCATAAAGAAGTCGATTACTACAAGGTGCGGAAGTATTTTGAGCACCTGATGGCACTCAATTACGATCGCGTTACCATCAAGTGGTATGACATCCATTATATCAGTGATCTTGAGCGACAACCTGATGGCCGCTATGTAGGGGTGATCACTATTTACCAACGCTTTGAAGGCGAATCAGATGATGGTCTAAAGTATAAAGACACTACTAAGAAAGACATTACGATTTACGTAGAACGCAAGAAGACACAGATTCAAGGAAGAATTATTGAGTTTTGGGATGTAATGTTAGGCGATATTCGTGTAACAGAAACGAGTTTATAAAGAGTAACGGCAAATCATCCAATTGCTACAAGCTTTAAATTCATGTTCCCACTTGAAGCTTGTAGCAATTTTAAAAACTTAAGCTCCAGAAGCATCATGAGGATTTCCAGTCTTATTGCATTGACCATTCTTTTAAGTTCTCCCCTACGCGCACAACTTGTGAACGATATGGAGGATGAAAGTAAACTCTATTCAGAGTCAAAACAAGTGAACCAGTTCTTTCGGAGATTTAACGGTGAAGAGGATGAAAAAGGAAATCGTTTTTATCCGAGTGACAAACCATACCGAAGCATTAAGTTAAGGAAGAAATACCTGGGGATATTATTCGATGAAAGTAATAAAGGAATGAGCCCTTCCCTTAAAGCTGAATTTGTAAAACACGTGCTGGAGAATGAAAATTCATTATCCATTCTGGACTTTCATGGACTCAATTGGTTTTCGGAAGTCAATGCCGTGTTTACCATGAACGGAAAAGATCAGCCTGTGACACTATTTATGGAGTTGGAGAAAGATCACCTTGGATACAAATGGGTGATCCGTAAAGTATATGTGGATATGTTTAAACCGTATTTCAATCGCGATACTACAAAGATTGGACAATTTCTTCATCCATTGAGTCACGAGTTGGACTTCATGAACCTTCGCAAGGCATTTGCCAACAGCGACAGCATTAGTCAATACACGGTGAAGCAGTTTGTGCCTGATCACCTATCTGTTTTTTTGTACGAGATAAAAAAAGGAAACCTCAAATATAAATCCGTGAGCGAAGTGAAATTTCATTTCTTTCAGATTGAGGGATGGTATTTTGAATTGGCTGAATTCAACAGACCTGGGTATAATACAGGATGGCTTATTTCCAATCTTATGAAATTAAATAATGACGCTGAAAAGAATCTATTAAGCAGATATCTGTACCATGAAACAAATTAATCTTTGGATTATCTCACTCTTCTTCTTTTTGTCCATAGCTGCGGTCGCCCAAAAAAAAACCACTAAAAAACCAGCGGCCAAAAAACCTGAGGTAACCAAATCTACTGCTGAAAAAAAAGCGGATCCTGTCGCAGACGAAAAAAAGGTACGCGATATGATCGCCTTTCTGGAGTTCATGCTGAATACATTGGGGAGCAGCAGCACTCCTATTCGCGACAAAGAAGTACTGATTACCGAGAGCTATTCAAAAATATTTCGTGATTCTAAAGTTCAGGTTGAAGATGATCTGGATGAGGAAAGAAAAGTGATCACCAACAAAGATGTGGTAGCTTATTTGAAAGACGTGAATTTCTTTTTTCAAAATGTGAGGTTCGAATTCACTATTGAAGAAATTACGGGCAGTACTATGCCTGATGGTCAATATTTTTATAAAGTAACCACTACCCGAAATTTAAAAGGAACTTCCTCCGATCAGAAATCAGTCAATAGTACCCTGCCCCGATATATTGAGATCAACTATAACCCAAAAGATCAGGATCTTAAAATTGTCAGCATCTATACCCATGAATTTGATGAGAGGCAAGCTTTGCTGAGTTGGTGGAAAGACCTGTCATATGAATGGCAATCTATTTTCTCTAAGAAACTCACCTTAGGCGATAGTGTAAATCTAAGCGATATTAAGAAAATTATTGATCTCGGGGAATTGGATCTTAGCCACAATCAGTATATACAAACACTGGAGCCACTTTCTCCGCTACTCAGTCTAAACAAACTTGATCTGTCTGGAACAACTGTTGGTGACCTCACTCCTATTCGCAACCTAACCGAATTAGTGGATTTGAATATCTCCAACACACGTGTTAAGGATTTATCTCCCTTAAAGTATTCAAACAAACTGGAAAGGTTAGTGATCAATAATACTGAAGTGTCTAGTCTATCCGTTTTAGAAAAAATGCCTGCACTGCAAAGTCTTGAAATGAGAGAAACACCTATTCTTGATTTTGCTCCCATCACAACACTTACCCAGCTGCAAATCGCTGATCTGAGTGCCACCCAAATTTCAAATTTATCTTTTGTTGAGAATCTTCTCGAGCTGACTGAGTTGAATATTTCAAGCACGTTAGTGAACGATTTAAATCCATTAAAGGCTCTAAAGAATTTACAAATCCTCAATATGGATAGCACCAGTATTAAAAGCATCAGCTCGCTCAGCAGTCTTGAAAGTTTGAAAGTATTGTACGCCAGTCACACGGAAATTTCAGACTTAACTGCCTTGCAAAAACTCGCTCAGCTTGAAAAAGTTTATTGTGATCAAACGCTTATCAAGAGAGATGTTGCAGATGCATTTATGATGGCTAACCCTAAGGTGCTGGTCATTTTTGATTCAAAAGATTTGAAAGTCTGGTGGGACACGCTTTCTGCAGAATGGCAAAATGTTTTTATTAAAGCTGCCCGGATTGGAGAATCTCCATCCATAGAGGAACTAGCTAAAATTCCGCTTCTCGATTCTATCAATATAACGGGCAAAAGTCGTATCGATAACCTGGAGCCACTCCATGAATTACAACGACTAAAAATAGTGTTAACGAATAGGACTAACATTACTGATTTATCACCGCTGAGTGGGCATAAGGAAATTCAATATCTGGACATCAGCGAAACCGGTGTAAGTGATCTTTCTTTCCTTAATCATTTCAAGGAATTGAAAGTATTAAAAGCAGATCGAAGTAAAATCGCAAGCATCGAGTTACTACAGATTCCCGGTCTGGAAAAGTTGTATGTCGATCAGACTTTTGTGAACAACTACAGCGCACTCCAATTCTTAGAAAAGAATCCCACCTGCTTGCTCATTTATAAAACTGACATTCTGAATCGTTGGTGGAATAATCTGGATGAAAACTGGAGAAATGTTTTTAAAGATCAACTGGGCGCTAAATCAAAAATCACATCGGAGAATCTGCATCACCTTGTTGAACAAGAGTCGCTTCATTTTAAGGATGCACCCATTAGCAGTCTATCTCCACTAAGCGAATTTGTTCGATTGAAAGATCTCCGTTTCTCAGGAACGACCATGACTTCACTCTCACCCATTGAAAACATTAAATCCTTGAAATCATTGCATGCCACCAATAGCCCTATTCAGAAGATCGATTCCCTAAGCCGATTAATAGACCTGGAGGATCTTGACATCAGCAATACACCCATTGAAGATGTGTATGTAATCTGGAAGATAAAGAAACTCACGAAGTTCAATTGCGCAGGAACTCAAATTAAGCGGTTAGATGCTTTAGAAAAACTAGAGAGCCTTGAATACCTTGATTGCTCCAATACCAATGTGAGCAAGCTTAGTCCGCTGGATTATCTTCCCCTAAAAACATTGAAGTGTTTCAATACCAAAGTTTCCAGCAAAGCAATTGAAAACTTTAAGGCAAGCCATCCAGAATGCAATGTTATCTATTACCGGTAAACAAGTTTTATATGTATAATACAAAAATCGGCCATTGATGATTAAGCCTTCCTTCTTTGGATTTATTACAAATCCACTTTGATCGCATTCACCGGGCATGATTTAGCCACAAATTTTGAAAGTGAAAAAGGTGCATGACAAGACAGCTGATGAATGTCCTTCTTGACAATGGCCTTTAACAAATGTGCTTTTCCATCTTTCCTAGACATGCGCCATAGATCGGGTTGATCCTGACTACCATTTTAATCCATTAGGTATCAAAGGAAGATTGTTTAGCTTTCTATTCGTGGCGTCAAAGATGGCCTGGCGAATGGCAGGAGCAAGTGCAACAATAGGTGCTTCACCAGACCCTGTTGAAGATATATCAGCCCGATCGAGAAGAACAATTTCTATCTCGGGCACATCGGTAAAACGTGGCACACGATAATTGGTCATCGATGGGTTGATTATTTTTCCATCTTTAAAATCAATGGCTTCAAATAATGCACCACCCAATCCCTGCAAAAGACAACCAGACACCTGGCTTTTTAAATGTCGTGGGTTAATGATCTTGCCACATTCAAAGGCTGCCGTGATGCGTTGTATTTTCATTTCACCGGAAGTTACCTGCACCTCTACTGCCGTTGCGATATAGCCACCTTTTTCATAGGCGCAGGCAATGCCATAACCATGATCTTTTGATTTGGGTTTTCTCCATCCAAAAGCCTGGGCCGTTGCTTCAAGTACATTTTTCAATCGTTCATCGTTCAGATTTTTTAAACGAAACTCAACGGCATCGATCTTACGAAGATTAGCCATGTCATTGATCTGACATTCGCGCGCAAATACGTTGGCCGTTGCAGCCAACGCCCGATATGACCCTTGTCGCAAGGGAGAATCTACCGGATGAAATTCTATCTTTTGATTCTCAATTTGATAAGGGATACGAAGGCCAGCCGAACCGGAATTATAATTATGAAACTCCCAGGCGGTGATAATTCCATCGTTACTTACAGCACTTTTCACTTCAATAACTCCCGCGGGCCTGAAGTAAGCCCATTTGAATTCCTCTTCGCGCGTCCACACCACTTTTACTGTCTTACCGGTTGCCTTAGCAAGTCGTGACGCTTCAAGGGCAGCATCACCTGAATGTTTACCTCCATAACCGGAGCCGGTATCAGGCATGATCACACGAATATTATTTTTAGGAATGTTGAACAGTTTCTCTAATTCTTCCTGCACGCCAAAAGGTCGTTGCGTGCCTGTCCATACGGTAAGGTTACTTCCCTCCCATTGCGCTAATGCGGCACGGGGTTCAAGGGGCACGTGTGCAATGTAGTCGATGTGAAAAGTTTGAGTGAGCGTATCCTTTGACTCAGAAAATACCTTCTCCACATTTCCCTGATTACTTTCTGATCTCGGTGATTCTGATTTTTCTCTCAGGTAGGTAAAAATAGTATCCCTTGAAGGTTGCGGAGTAGTTTTCCATTGTGCTTTGATTTCCCAAAGAGCACTTTCGACTATTTGCGAATCCGCACCGATCACACCTATGAAATCTTTCTCTTCTACCACGGTGATGCCTGGAATTGCTTTGGCTTTCGATGTGTCGGCAGAAACCAACGTTGCTCCGTACGAAGGTGCGCGCAGAATCTTTCCATACCGCATGTCAGGAAGTTTCAGATCGGAGGTGTACTTATGTTTGCCGGTGATGAAATCGCGACCATTAATTTTCGGAATAGAATTGCCAGCAATATTCCATTGACCAGGTGGTGTCAATGTTACTTTATCATTAACCGTTTTGACTATTTTCTTTCCTTTTGCAAGTTCATTGTAGGTGATTGACTTTCCATTGGAGTGTATCACTTTTCCATCCTGAATTTTTAGTGATGAGGCAGATGTCTTCCATGTTGTGGCAGCCATGTCAATGAGTACTTCACGCAATGATGCAGCGGCTTTCCTTAGTATTGGCGACATGGTTGGCGTGGTAAGACTACCGAAAGTCCCTCTATCATAAGGAGTGAGACTGGTATCACCCATAGTCAGTTCAATGGCACTTAATGATACACGCAGTTCTTCGGCAACGACTTGCGTGAGCGATGTACGGATGTTTTGCCCTACTTCCACTTTGCCGGTATACACAGTAATTAATCCATTCTCATGGATATGAATCCATGCAGCAATGGAATCTTCTGCCCGCAGATTTTCATTTTCAATACCAGATGCTGCCAATAAATCAGAAGTGGTGAGCGCGACAGCTATACCACTACCCATCAGCTTTAAAAACCTGCGCCTTGTTAAGGCTGAGTTCAATGGTATTTCAAATAACTCATGTTGATTGGAGGAAACACTATTTTCTCTTTTCATACTGCGTTACTTTTTAATGGATTTAGAAATAGCATCAACCAGCGCGGGATACGTACAACACCTGCAAATATTTGATTGCATAGCATCCATAATCTCTTGTCGTGAGGGATTTGGATTTCTATCCAAAAAAGCCACAGTAGTCATCACCATTCCCGATGCACAGTAAGCACATTGAAAGGGATCGACTTCCAAAAAAGCTTCCTGCACCGGATGAAGTTTCCCATTTTGTTCAAGACCTTCAATGGTCGTGATCTCTTTGTTTTGAGCGCTGCCTACCGGGGTAATGCAGGAGCGCGCAGGAACTCCGTTAATCAAAACCGTGCACGCACCGCACACTCCTTCTCCACATCCGTATTTGCTTCCTGTTAAGTCGAGGTGCTCGCGAAGGGTGACCAGCAAACTGGTGCTGCCACTGACTTCTACCGAATACTCTTTTCCGTTTATGTTCAATTGCATAGCAGACGAGTTTTGAGAGTTAAATTTTAATTTAAGAAAATGGATGTTCTTCTACAACCTTACTTTGCCGAGCCGTAAGCATTTCTGTACTCGAATAGGAATTCAATCAATTAAATTTATTTTTCGTTTTTTACTACACTCCCTCCGATCATAACAAACTTTACCCTCTGCAGTTCTGATATATCGTTGAGGGGATCACCCTTAACAGCAATCATATCGGCTTGCTTACCTACTTCCACGGTGCCTATTTCTTTTTCCTTTCGAAGTAATTCAGAATTTATTTTTGTGCCCGCCATGATCGCTTGCATGGGTGTCATTCCGAGGTTCACCATCTCAGCAAATTCACGAGCAGAAAAATCTGCCTGCCAGCCCACATAGTCGGTGCCCACACCTACCTTCACGCCCTTTTTAATAGCGAGGCGCAGCATAGTATATACTTCTTCTTTCGTTGTTTTAGCCAAATCAATTGCTTTCTCCAATGCTTTACTATCGGCAATTTTTTCTTCGAAATACAAATCAATGGTGCGTGTTGGAATAAGGTATGTTCCATGCTGCACCATCAGATCAATGACCTCTTCATTTAAAAATGAGCCATGCTCAATGGAGCGTGCTCCTGCAATCACAGCTTGTTTTATTCCTTCGGTGGCATGAGCATGCGCCATCACAGGTACATCTCTTCGCGCGGCTTCTTCTATAACTGTCTTTAATTCTTCGGGACTAAAATGCACATTACGAGGATTATCGCCTACCGACATAAACGCACCCGTTGCCAGGATTTTTATCCAGTCGCTACCATTCTTAATTTCGTTGCGTATGGCTTTGCGGATTTCTTCAGGACCATCTACAATCAGACCATCTGCAATGATTGGTTGCTCATAGGATATGAAATTAATATCGCCACCACCGCCAGTTACAGACAAGTAATGGGCGGCACCATAAATACGTGGCCCAACGAATAGTCCTTTATTAATGGCGTTACGAATTTCAAGATTGGCATACCCTACATCAGCATCACCGGCAACCCTAAGCGTGGTCCAACCCGCCATGAGTAAATCCTGTACGTGCTTTAAACCCATTAAAGCTTTATTAGCAGAAGACCTACGAAGGTGCTCAACCTGATAGTCATCTTCAGAAAGATTGGGGTGTGCATGTGCATCAATCATTCCTGGCAAGACAGTAAAGTCGCCCAGGTCGATAATCGCTATTCCTTTTTGCACATTAATTCTTTTTTCTATTGCCACAATGCGATTTCCTTCCACAATGATGGCTGGGTTAGAAATTACTTTCCCGGTTCCGTCAATCAAAGTCCTACACAGGATAGCAGTTTTTTGAGCAACTAAACGGCCAGAAAGAATAGCAAGCAGTGCCAATGTGATAAGAAAATGTTTCATAAATTTCCTGAGGTGTTGAGTGAAGATAGAAATATTAATTTGTTGAACAAGTGATCATTATCATTGTGCACCAGACAGCGGGTGTAAGATATTTTGAACAAACAATAAAATGAAATCATAAACAGTTTTTATATAGACTACGTTAAAGCTTTTATATTCTTTGGTTTTCAAGAGTATAATACACATCTTAACCTGTTGGCATAAAAATCTACTATTATGGATCCATTTATTAAGCGGCTCTATCGCACGCATCAGGCGTTCCCATCGGGCCTGCATCCTGGAGAAGTGACCTCGTTTTTTGATTCTATGTTAGGAAGCCTGTTTCCAAGTCTGTGCACGGTTACGTTTGAGAATGAAGAATCATTCTCCCTCTATTTAACAAAAATCAGAAGGCAGCTAACAGAAATCATCAGGCACAGTCAAATTCATCATGGTGAGGAAACCAATCAATTGGAGGATCAGTTCTTTCATAAAATACCGTCCGTCTATGATTATCTTCTGGAAGACGCTGCGGCCATGTTTGAGAGTGATCCAGCCGCCAAAAGTATTGAAGAGGTTGTCCATACCTATCCTGGTTTCTATGCCATTTCAGCCTATCGCATTGCGCATGAACTACACGTACTTGGCTTACCAAGCGTTCCCAGGATAATTACCGAGTATGCGCACAGTAAAACAGGCATAGACATTCATCCGGGTGCACACATTGGAAGGCACTTCTGCATTGATCATGGAACAGGTGTTGTGATTGGAGAGACCGCAGTTATCGGCAACCATGTGAAACTATACCAGGGGGTTACTCTGGGTGCGTTGAGTGTCGATAAAAAAGATGCCACCAAGAAACGACATCCTACCCTGGAAGATCGGGTAATTGTTTATGCCGGTGCCACCATTTTAGGTGGCCAAACTACAATAGGTCATGATAGTATTATAGGAGGAAATGTTTGGCTTACCGGTAGTGTGCAGGCCAATTCCAAGATTTACTATCAGGCTAACATGGAGCAAAATGGATCAGACGTAAATGACGAAGTAATCATTAAACCAGAAGCAGAATGAAATTGGAGGATATCATCGGTAATACTCCCCAGGTTGAGTTAACTCACATCCCTTACAATAAAGAGGTTACTATCTATGCCAAGCTAGAAGGAAATAATCCGGGGGGAAGTGTAAAGGACAGAGCCGCTTATGGAATGATCAAGGGTGCGCTTGATCGAAACGAAATCAAACGTGGAGATCATCTGGTAGAGGCAACAAGTGGTAATACTGGAATTGCGCTGGCTATGATGGCAAGAATTATGGGCTTGAACATGACACTCATCATGCCCGATAATTCTACCCGCGAACGTGTGCTGGCCATGGAAGCGTATGGGGCTATCGTTATTTTAACTCCAGCAGCAAAAACGATCGAGTACTCAAGGGAAGTAGCCGAAGAAATGGCTGCAAACAAAGGCTATCACATTTTGAATCAATTTGCCAATCCGGATAATTATAAAATTCATTATAAGACTACCGGTCCGGAAATATGGAGAGACACCGAAGGCAAAGTAACTCACTTTATTTCAGCCATGGGCACCACGGGCACGATCATGGGCGTGTCGCGATATTTGAAAGAACAGAATCCCTCGATTCAGATTGTTGGAACCCAACCTACAGAAGGATCGAGTATTCCGGGTATAAGAAGATGGTCGCCCGAGTTTCTTCCAAAAATTTTTGAACCTAAGCGCGTTGACCGCATCATCGATGTAAGTGAGAAAGAAGCGGTGATCAAGACACGTCAGCTAGCCAAAGAGGAAGGGATTCTCAGTGGTATGAGTAGCGGAGGTGCCTTAGTAGCCGCATTAACCGTAGCCCAGGAAATAAAAAATGGTGTCATTGTTTTCATTGCCTGCGACCGCGGAGATCGCTACCTCAGTTCTGATCTATTTGGATAAGATAGCATAGCCATTAAGAATCCATGTATTGTTTTGCATCAGGTAAGTATTCCCTTACTTTGAAGAATAAATCTTTTATCTCGTTAACACATTGAACTATGAAGCAGCAGCTTTTAGAAGAATTAATCAGTCACACCTATGTCATGCTTAAGCCATCACCCATTGCAGGTATTGGCGTGTTTGCCATCAGAGATATTCCTAAAGGATGCAGGGCGATGTTTAGTAAGCCTGATCAGAATGACAACTGGATAAAGATCAGCAAGAAAGAAGTTGAATCTCTACCTCTCCATGCTCAGCAGTTGATAGAAAATTATTGTCTCTTTGATGAGGAATATTATTTTGTTCCTGATTATGGCTTCAAGAAAATAGATGTTTCACTTTTCCTGAATCACTCGGATACCCCTAACATTATTTCCATTGAGGATGGCAACTATTTTGAAGCCTCCCGTGATATAAAATCAGGAGAAGAATTGTTTATTGATTATGCGGAAATTGTAGATGGAGATGAAGAGTGATTTTTTTGTTTCAATGTATTGTCTGGGACTCTGTTTAACCAGGGGATACAGTTCAGAAGTTCAAAAATAACCGTCTTTGTATTAAGTCATTGGTGCCCTCATGCGTGAGTTTACAAAGACTAATACAATCAATCAAGTAATACGTGTATATCATCAATCAGGCGTTTAGCTTCGAGATCAAGTGTGCCTTTATAAATTCCACGAATGTGCCCTTCCCGATCTATTAGAATAAAGTGTTCAGTATGAAGGAACTCCTGCGATGAAAGTTGAAAGCCAATTTCCTGCTCAGCGAAATAAGATTGTCTTGCCAGTGAATAAATCGCTTCACGATTTCCTGTAACCAGATGCCATTGTGAGGAACGGATGCCATGGAGCTCTGCATACTTTTTAAGTTGTGACACTGAATCAATATCCGGAGTAACGGAATGAGAAATAAAAAGTATTTCCGCATTGTCTTTGAATGCGTCTGCAACCTTGCTCATATTACCCGTCAGCTTTGGGCAAATACCAGGGCAAATAGTAAAGAAAAACGAAGCTACATAAACCTTGTCTTTAAATGTTTTATCGCTGACATTCCTTCCTTCCTGATCGACAAAAGTAAATGGAGCAATGGTGTGCAATGTATCAACTGAAAAGGAACTAGAACTTTCCCAATAAGGAGTAAAATCAGGAGTATTGTAATAAGGTAACTCGTTCTCGTTAGAACATGCCACCCACGCTATGCATGTTGCAACACTAGTGAGCACGCACAGAATCCTTATCCCAAATCGTGGCACATCCTTTAACACCGGTAAGTCCATAGTTTCGTCCGTTTCGTGATTCATAATTAGCTAACAGTTTTCCGTTGGTGTCCCATATTTGTTGTCTTCCTTCCTCTTGAGCTTTCCGATAATGCATGTTACGGATCATCACACCTTGCTCCGTCCATTCTTTACAAGAACCATGGTATTCATCCTCTTCGAATGAATACTCCAGTCGCTTTTTTCCATTTTCCCACCAGGCTTCATATAGGCCTTCCTTCTTTCCATGATCAAAGTAACGTCTTGATTTACG
>JANOUH010000417.1:0-8152 GCA_031416795.1 Cytophagales bacterium
TGCTGGGCACTGTGCAGGCTAACAAGAATCCCCAATCTTGGGTAGAGGTAATCGCGTTGCCCGTTTTATTTCCGGGTACAGGATCTTCTCCTATCATTATTGGAAATGTCTTTGAAATTTTTTCAGAACCATCATCGGCCAACAGTTTGAACATGATTTCGCGATCACCTGTAGCGGTTTCGTTGGTGTTACCGATAATGGCATAGCCGAATCCAAAGTTGCAGATATCTTTGCCTTGTTCATCAAAACCAGGACTGCCAATGGGCAAATCAAAATCCGTGTTTTTGCGATTTTGTTCTGTTCTTACAAAACGCATATCAGTTCCGCCACTGCGTTGTACTGTTCCACCCCAAAGTAGTTTACCAGCATTGTTAATAAAAATTTTATTGGTAAGATCGGCTTGTCCGGCACCGTAGGTTTGAAACCACCCTGGTGTTAAATCATTCTTGATCTCGGCAAGAGCCATGTCTTCATCATCTGAATTAAGAATGTTGGCTAATACAATAAATACCTGATTACCACTGGCATCTTTTGACACCGTGATGGCTTTGCCTTGAAACCCTTGAGCTGGTTTTGGATTTGGAAATGTATATTTTGTGATTTTAGTCTTATCACCATCAGCCGGAACTTTAAGAATTAATAATTCAGATTTCTCCTTTTCATCGATATAGGAGCCTGCAATGATAAAACCTTCTTCATTTGGCAAAACATCAATACCATAGCCCAGATAACTTAAAATGTTTGTGTTACCAGTAATTGCCGGGGGTCCATAGAGTTCACTCCATTGTTTATTTCCCAACTCATCCGTTTTGATAAGCTTTATTTTAGTAGCACCATCAATGGTTGTATTGGCCAGAATAATATAGCCATTATCCGGAGTTTCCCTGATCGCCACCGCTTGATCATCGCCTCCTCCATTGAAATAGCGAACGAAAGAAAAGTTGCCACCTAAATCTGCGTTGTCTTCATTGAAGCAGGAGAGTAAGGTGAACAGAAACAATACGTAAAATCTTCGCCTCATGCGCTTATTTGTTTTTGAGTTTAGCCGGTTTGAATATGGGTAAGGAAACACCAAGGTTACCCGTGAGTGAACTGATGCCTAAATCATTAAGCTGATCCCCATAATCGAGTACGTTTTCAATGTTGGTTCGCAGGCTTTCGTTGATAATGTTATTTAACCCTTGCATGTAGCGTGCCTCACCATGTACGATGATCGAGCCAATTCTTAACTTAAACCCTGCTCCAACAGAAACAGAATATAGAAGAGGGGAAGTAGAATCTTTGATATCAATATCTCGCCCACTAATTGAACTATTTGAAAGACCTGTCGTAACAGTTTGCTTGACGGATTTAATGTTATAACTAATGCCAGGGCCCGCTGTGATAAAGGTTTTAAAGGTCCGTTCACCAAACTCATATTGAAACATGGCATTTAAATCAATCCAGTTTTGCTTATAGTTTGAAATGATACTGCCTTCACCCAAACCCGTGATATCGCTAATGAATAATTTGGATTCCGACTTAAATGTTCTGGATGCGAACAGCAGTTCTGGACTGGCGATGATTTTTTTATAAATCCTTTTTTCAAAAAACAGTCCGCCTAAAAAACTCACACCGGGAGAGAATTTTCCTGTTCCTTCAGAACCCGATGCGGTGTAGTAGTCAGTCATGACCAACGGAGCAACAGTACCCAGACCGAACTTCATACCGACTGAATAAACAGGGTCGGTGCGAAAGGTGTTGTACAGAGCAACAAACTCGGCAGGGTCAATATCTTTGTTTACCTCAAAGTAGTGCGATGTTTCTAAAAGCTTTAGCATAGTTTCATCGGCCTTCTTAGGTTCTTCCAGATATATATATGCCTGAGTTAACAATTTGTATGCGGCCACCTTTTGTTCAACAGTAAAATCAGTAAGGTTCCCTAAAATACCCTCCAGTTCATGCAACCGCCCCTGCTCATAGGTAGAAGTTGCCAAACGCAATGTTTGTGCAGGAGAAGAGGATTGCGCCCAGCTCTGATAGGCAACAACCGAAAGCAGAATAAGTATATAAAGTTTCTTCATATCTATTTACCTGCTCTTTTGCTTGTGGTTCTGCTGGCTTGTATTCCTGGATAATTCTCGCACGTTTTTTCATACGGGATATCATCCGCAACCTCCGCTATCCATTCTTCACTAGTCATGTTGCGCGAAGCCTTACCACAAAGAATATCTTTCATCGCTTCAAAATTGGTAGGGTAGGCGTGGATGGTTTGATCGGTTCCTTCTGCAGTTTGCCGCACGGTGTTAATGCCCACCATCAATTGCGAGTCGTCCGGAGTAAAGGCAACACTCCACACCCAATCGTGATTACTTAAGATTACAGGTTGATAATTTAATTTGCTGAAGTTCCATAGCCTTACAGTAAAATCTTTGCTTGCAGAAGCGAAGAAAGTGCCGGCATGGTTAAATCGGATGTCTTCAATTTGTGAAGAGTGACCAGCTAATTCACGAACGATAAGTCCGTTGCTGATTAAGTACAATTGACCATCACGATCACCTACCACAACTTGTTTGCCATCGGGTGCGAAGGTCAACGCTGATAAGCTAACTTTAGAAACTTTTATGGTTGTTGCTGCATATCCTTTTCCAATATCCCATAGATAAAGATTACCATCAGCACCTGCACCTGCCAGCATCGTACCGTTGGCGTTCAGATCCAATGATAAAATTTTGACCTTAGAAGTAATTACTTCACGGGCTGTGCTCAGATCAGAATACTTGATGCTCAGTCCAGTGTTATCGCGAGCATACAATCCCTGGCCATTGGGCATAAAATGAATGTCGGTAATATCATATTTGAATCCTGAAATCTTTTTACGCTGACCAGGAGTTCGCAAATCATACAACTCGATAAAGTTTGCTTCACCATTAGTTGGATAGAGGCCACCAGCGGCCAACGTGTTTCCATCAGGACTTGTATCCATAGCATAAACCATATAAGGCTCTCCGCGTTTGGTTTCGTCCATGATTGATTCAGCTTTCCACTCCCCATTAACATAATTCCAACGGAAGATGCGGCCATCACTTCCACCCGAGTAGATGTGATTTCCTTTTCCATGAGTTTCCAATGCGCGTGCAGCTCCATTTTTATGAGCTTCCAAACTCTTGGTGATGGGATGATCGTTGTTTTTCAATGCATTGTATAGCCCACCATAGATATCACTGTCATAGATATAGCCACCATACTTTTTATTGAATAGGTAAGCTTGTTGTGCAACGAGAGCTTCTTTATCCGGAGTATTCCCAAGCTCTTTCGATTTGATAGCCATGGCCTTTGCCTGAGCGAGATAACGTTGCTTTTGAGCTTCGTCTCTGGCTACTCTTGCCTCAGCGGCACTTTTCTCAGCGCGTGCAGCTTCTGTTCGGGCTAATTCAGCAGAAACAATGGCTTTATTTCTCTGAACATTAGCATCAGCTTCAGCTTTTTCAGCACGAATCTGTTTTTCTTCCGCGTCTTTCCGAGCCAACTCAGCTGCTGAAGCTTGTGCTATGGCATCTGCTTCTGCTAGTTTTGCACGGTCAGCTTCTTTATTGGCACGTTTCGCCTCTTGTTCTGCCAATAAAGATTTCTCCTGTGCAATTGTTGCTTGTTCATTGGCCCTTTGTTCGTTTGCCTTTGCTACACCTTGCTGAATAAATGCATAGACAAATGCGATCAGGGCAATACCGGCCAGCGTACCAAATACAATAGCGGTTACCCGAGCCCTTTGCAGTTTACGCTTCTGTTCTAATTCTTTGATACGTTGCTCCGTATCGAATTCTTTCTTAGAATATTCCAGGAATATTAATGTACGCTCAAAAGCAGGATGGTAGCGCTGCCCCCAAACTAATGTGGGCTTGTGCTTCACCTGCCAGTTTAATGCTAATTGTAAATCGGGTGGCCTCCACAAGCCGGCTTTGCCTACCTGATACATGGCGGCAGCTTCTGCGAGACGCAAATACATTTGCACCGCTTCTGATTCATCATCCACCCAGTTCTTCAATCGAACCCAAATGCGCATCAAACTCTCATGCGAGAGATCGATCATCGATTTGGATGACAATGGCATTCCAAAAGCAGGAGTGATGAGCGATCTTCCCGGCTCGCGAAACTTTTCAATCACTTCGATTACATCAGCTTCCGATACATCGGCAATGGATGCTATTTCGTTGAGTCGTGTTGGTCTGCGTATACCAAAGTTCTCACCCCGTTTTTCAGTGATGGCCTTGAATATGATTTCGCAAATGCGCTTCTGCTCTTCATCCAATTCATCATAAGCCTCATTTGCATGTTGCGATAATGCTTCCGACATCGTACCGATGGCCTCATAGTGTTTCAGGTCAACAGGTTCGCCATCGTAATCTTTATACTTGGTCCAATAGCTCCATGTGCGCATGAGCGCGTGTTGAAGAATGGGAAGCTGATCAGGGTTATCTCCTAGATCATTCAAAAGTTGTTGAACTAATCGGGGAGTGACCTTCGCATCACCTACGGCTACCGGACCTTCAATGGCTCTGCGCTTTTGGTCACGCGTCATTTGCGGAATCAGATAGTGACTGTCATTGATCTTGCGTGTTAGTTCAGGGAATTGAGCACAATCACCAATAAAATCAGAACGCATGGTGATGGCCACGTAGATCGGTGAGTCTTCATAATTAATGGCTTCCATCAATAAGTTGATGAAGGCCAACGATTCATTAACTGAATTTGGATCGGTGCTGTCTTTGAAGCGGAAGAGTTCCTCAAACTGATCGACCAGCACGAGGTAGTTGATATCATCCTTTCTTCTTAATTGCTGTATGGCCTCCACCAAACCAAGCGAACTGCTTCGCAAGAGCGTGGAAACAATGGTGCGTTTTATTTTTTTGTCTTCCGCGTCAGCGCTATTGTAATCGCGTGAAGTTTTAAGCAATGCTTCTGCGAGGTTATCGATGGGTCCTCCACCTGGTCGTGTAACAATAACTTCCCAATTGGGGCTGCTGTCGGTTAGAAATCCTCCGTATAAAATGGGAAGTACTCCGCAATAAATGAACGAAGACTTACCACTTCCTGAAGGACCGATTACACCAACAAACCTGCTCTTCGAAAGCTTGAGTAGTACTTCGTCACTCTGACCTTCGCGGCCAAAGAACAAATGACTTTCCTCAATTTTGAAAGGCCGCAATCCTGGGAAAGGATTTTCGGTTCCTACAAGGGTGGGGTATCCTTGATTTTCTTCTACGATGGTGTTCATAGGTTATGCGTTAAATTCTTGTAAAAAGTTTTTCAGGTTTTCCATTGACCGTTGAGGGTCTCCGGAAATAATCGTGAGATTTTGATTTTTAAAGTTATCGAGATTAGGGCTGCCTGAAGCGAGTAACGCTTTGGCTTTAATGGGTTTCTTCCTTCCAAAGCCTGGGGCCTTTAAAAGATCGAGCACTTTCATGCGCACCCATTGATCATTTACTTTTCCTTTATAAATGATTGCTCCGTCAAAGTTGCGCAGGTTATCAATGTGTTGTTTGCGCACCTCCAGAAGTTCTCCTTCAAAAGCAGGGATCAATACTTTAAAGCCAGCCTTCTCCAATATTTCTTTATAAGGTTTCACTTCATGGTCATCAACTTTATCATGCACGAGGTAGATGGATTTACCTCCCGACTCATCCACGACTCTTCGCTCCTGGGATTCCAATAATTCTTCGCGCACAATATTCTTAAAGTCCTCTAATGGATTTTGAAGGATCTCAGCACCTTCCTGAGCTTCGGTATCACGTTTCAATGTTTCAATAAAGGCCTTCTGTTTGTCGCTGGCATTTTTAAGGCTTTGAGCGATCCATATCAATCTTGCAAACTCTTGCTTGTTTTGTTTTTTAGCCACGGAAACTTCGGCAGCGAGTTTATTCTGAATATCCACGATGGAGCGATCAGAGCCTTCTGGTATTTCTCCATAGGCACTTCCTACCAGATGAATAGAAAGGCTGCACTCCTCAAGGTCTTTTCTAATCACACGTTCTACTTCCTCAAGGTTGGTTGGCAACGTGTTTTTAGGAAGTATGATGTACCCATGCCGTTGCAGTTCGCGCTTAATGATATTACGCTGCACGGAGATGTCATGACCTGTTTCTGCGAGATAAATCGTTTTGCGTTTATAGATGTTTTTTATTTCGGATTTCAAATCGCCCTCATTCAGGATGATGAGTGCTTCATGGATGTCGTAGGCCAGATCCACCATTTTCATCCAATATTGTTTCTCAGCTTCCTGACTAAAGAAGTCTAAGTATTCTTTCATTATTCCAGTTTCCGTATCCAGTTGATACATTTCATAACCGATCAGATCGCGCAAACGAGGAGGTTGCTCTTGAATAGTAAGTGGTGATTTGATCACCTTAAAAACCCGATTAATTTTGGAATCAGCAGAAGCTTTGTAAAATGTCTCCAGGTTGTCAAGACAACGGCCTGATTGAACAAATTCTTTGGTAAGAACAGCTACTACGATTGCCGCATTATCCATGGCAGGTGCAGTGGCGGTATCAAATTCTGATTTCAGCACAATGTTGGGCTTTGTTCCCAGTACTTGAAGCAGCATGAGTTCAAGAAACTTTTTAAATTGAGTAACCCAACCCAGCTGATTTTTTTGAGCAACTTCGTTGTCTTTCTCTGCAAAGGTTATTAATACATCGATATCAAATGCCATGTTCTTGAGGGTTATGCAAATTGTTTAGTTCCTTTTTCAGTTATATTATGAATGAGGCCTTGCGCCAGTTCGTGGTGGTTGGCCAACACAAAATAAAAGTCAACCAGATTAATTTTGAATATCACCGTTCTTTCAACGGCCTGCACTTCGGTAATCACCGGTGTGGGGCCCTCCTGAAAGAGATCACCAAATACATCACCTGGCTTCATCATCTTTACTTCTTCGTTACCATTTTTGAGATGAGCTTCTCCATGCGCCATGATTAGTATAGGCATGTCAGCGGTTTCTGTGATGGGTAATTTTTCTCCTGCTTTGAGTGTGATCGGATGGATTTTATCAGACAGATCACTTAATACCTTTCCCTGAATGCGATCAAACACCGGAATTTTTTTGATCAGCAAGACCATTTCAATAAATAAGAAAAATCCATCATCCAGGCCATCCAGCAATTGGTTGCTTTCAATGGCCGAATCAAGGAAGCGCTTGTCGCGATAGGGCAGTCTTTCAGAAATTGTTTCGTATGCTTTACGGTCTTTGTTATAAATAACCCATGCCGTTGTCTCTTGCAACAACTTATCGGAATTGAACATCTGACTGATAAGACCGCGGCTTACGCGGAAATCGGGCATAAAGGCTGTGGCATAAACGGCACATACTTTAGTCCACCGGTTATTATAATTAAAATCACGATTGAGTATGTAATTGATAACCTGCACCGGGTTGTAACTTTCTCTTGGAAAAAATATCTGAAGCTTTTCTAGTTTGTCTTTCGTAGAGGTGTCGTCAAGGAGAGGAACCAGTTTGGGTTTCAAATCCAGATCGACAAAAAGATCAAGAAGCTCCATTGCATATTGTATACTTTTGGGCGTCCATGCTTCAACGTTTTCTTTTACAAGTTGAATAGATTCAGGATAATATAAAAGAGACAAAAGTAAGGTGAGATGATCGTAGTTATCGCGGATCTCTTCCTGAAGCGCTTCTTTAAGGAAACTGAAGTGAGGTTCATTGGGTAACTCATCCAGAGCAGCGAGGTTCCAAAGCGTCTTGCTCATTTCATTGTCTAACAAATCCTTAACGGCAAGTTCTTCGCGCCCGGTTGCCTTATAATTTATATAGCGAAGGGAATAAAGAATCTGCTTAACGATACGCTTATCAGGGTAGTCAATTTTTTTCCAGAGCATCTGCAAACTTTCTTTGCCAGGTATATGCCCCATGATCTGAATAAGCTTCAGCATGACCAGATCATTCTGTCCTGATTTGTGGAATGCCGCCTCCAGGTAGGGTAACACAGGTGCGCCTGCTTCCTTTAGTGCGGCCGCAGCATGATGTGCATAAAGTGGAGAAGACAAAAGTTCAATTAACACACTCCAGGTCTCCGGCTTTTTAACTTTACGCGCAGTTAATAATGCCTCATTGCGAACTTTTGGATCGGGATCGCGCAGTAACTCCAATAAAATG